>JAIXNA010000072.1:0-3410 GCA_020328135.1 Candidatus Endomicrobiellum dinenymphae | reverse complement strand
ATCTTGTTTCAAATTGCTCAAACAAAAAGGAAGCTTTGGACAAAATATCTAAAGAAAATGGGTTTGATATATCTGAAGTTGCATATATAGGCGATGACATAATAGATATTACCGTTTTAAAAGGCGTAGGGTTTTCTGCGTGCCCTAAGGATGCTTGCGAAGATGTAAAGAACTGTGTCAATTATATTTCTTCTTTTAATGGTGGAGAAGGCGCAGTAAGAGAAATAATAGAGAGGATTGTGAAAGCAAAAAGTGAGTGGCAAAGAATTTTGGATACGTATGTATGTCAAACATTTTGAGATTTTGTACAAAAATTCGTAGAAAAATTTATTATTACATGGCATTTGCTTTTGCAAAAATTGTTTTAGTTATGCCTTATAGATTTTCAGTAAAAACGTTGAGCGGATTTTTTGGCAAGATTACGTATTATGTAGCGCGTGATGCGTAAAGACTGTAAGTGGAGATTTAAAAAATGTTTTCCCGATAAGTCTGAACAAGAAATATCAGAAATTGTAAAATGATTGCTTTACAATGAAGCAAAAAAATTTTGAACTTACAATTTCCCGCGCATGGATTCTAAGTTTTTGTATAAAATTTCCGATATAGAAAATGTCGAGCTTATTAAAAATAGTTCAAAGAAAGACAAAGGAATATTTTTAGTAAGCGCTCACGCAGGTAATTGAGAAATGACGGCTGCGACAGTTGCAGAGAGCTAGTCGTTCCTGTAAATATTGTTGCAAAAAAGATATACATAGATGAACTTAATGATATTCTTGCAGGATATAGTGTAAGTAAAAAAGTTAACATTATTTTCAAAGACGCTCCTACACAATACAGGCATAAAACTTTTAAGATCTTTAAAACGAGGCGAAATTCTTGCAGTGCTTATAGATCAGGATGCTCGTGTTCCTGGGTGTTTGTTGATTTTCTTGGAGATGAGGCATGGACGCCTTCCGGACTTGTAGTTATGGCTTTAAAAACAGGTGTTGAAGTCTTGGTCGGGATTGACTGTAGAGTTGTCAGGAAATTTTGATAAAGATGTTGAAAACCTTACTCAAAAAGCAATTCTTGTTTTGGAAGAGCATATAAGACAATATCCGGATTAATGGGTTTGGTTATGAAAGATGGAAAACGAGGCCTGAAAAGACAGGGTCAAAAGTGTAAAATTGTAGTGGTAAAAGGTTAGTGAGTATGAATCTTTTTAGAAGATACAATATATACGCGTTAATAATGTTTTCTATTCCCTTTTTTGGTTGTACAACAGAAAAATCTGTTATCGAAGAAACGTCTCCGATATCTGAGCAGGCTATAGAAAAATTTACTATAACGCAAACGGATGAAGGTAAATTAAAAATGATATTGGAATCAGAATCTGCTATCATAGATGAAAGTAAAAGCATTGCCCAGTTGAAACTTCCTGTAATAGAGTTTTATGACAAGGGTGAATATGTTTCAACGCTTGTTACGGAGAGCGCAGTTATGAATATGGAAACCTGTGATGTAAGAGGAATAGGAAAATGTAATATAGACAACACAAAGAATGAGCATTTGCAAACAACAAATCTGATGTATGATGCAAAAAAAGAGCTGGTGTATAGCGATCATGATGTTAAAATTACAAGACCAAATGAAACAGTTTACGGCACAAGTTTTGAAGCGGATACGAAACTTGATAATATTATTATTAAGAATCAAAGGACTGTGCTTGAGTAAATTTATAAGCGTTATTTTGATTATTCTTATGGTTGCTGCTATTTCTTTTACTGCTGAATTATCCGGGAAAACAATAATAACCGGAGATGCAATGCATGTAAAAAAAGCTGGGGGAGTTACCATTTCAAAGGGTAATTCAGAAGCAATTAATGATACAAGCGCAATGGCTGCCGACGAAATGTCTTATGATAAGCAAAGTTCCGAGCTTTTTGCGACAGGAAATGTTAGATTAGTTTCAAGGACTCAAAAAGGCGAGCCTTTTGAAGCTTACGGCAATTTTGCAAAATATGATATGAATACTCGAAAAGGAAAAATTTGGGGGGATTACACAGTAATAAGATATTATGTAAATAACTCGGCTACTCCTCTTGTTATGTGCGCCAAAGAAGTTTATATTGATAGGGAAACTCAGACTTTAGATGGGTATAAAGATGTTGAGGTTGTAACTTCGTCAGGAACCATTTATGCCGATAACGGTTCTTTCGACAGTACGACGCTAGGTATGACTTTTAAAAAAGATGAGAAAAGACCTATAGCGAATGTTAATTGTGACGGGAGAAAAGGTCTTTACGAAGCAGATAAAATAATTTTTTACGACTCTGAAGGTAACAAAAGGATAATTATGAATGGTTCGGTCGTAGGAAAAATTGAAATGGAAAATAAAATGAAATGATATTAAGAACAGAAGAATTATTCAAGAAGTACAGATACAGAATGGTTGTAGATGGCATCAGTATAAGCGTAAGACAGGGCGAAGTTGTAGGCTTGCTTGGTCCTAATGGCGCTGGTAAAACAACGACCTTTTATATGACAGTAGGTCTTGTAAAGCCCTATGATGGCAGTGTTTATTTGGGCGATAATGAAATCACAAATTGGTCCATGTGCCGGAGAGCAAGAGCCGGAATAGGGTATCTTTCTCAAGAGTCGTCCATATTTAGAGGACTCAATGTTGAAGATAATCTCATGGCTATAGCTCAAATGCTTCCTGTTTCAAAGAGCGAGCGTCAGAAAAAAGTTGATACTTCACTTGTAGATTTTGGACTTACAAAGTTGCGCGGTCATGCAAGCGTTACTTTGTCCGGCGGTGAAAAAAGAAGACTCGAAATTGCAAGAGCTTTGATAACAGATCCTAAGTTTTTGCTTTTAGATGAGCCTTTTGTCGGTATTGATCCTATAACGGTTGACGATATACAGAGAATTATTAAGGAGTTGAAAGAAAGAGGGCTTGGTATCCTTATAACAGATCACAACGTTAGAGAAACTCTTGAGATTATCGACAGAGCATACATAATTTGTGAAGGAAAAATTTTGCTTGAAGGCAGCGCTAAAGAGCTGCTCGAAAATCCCAAGGCTAGAAAAGTATATCTTGGAGATAATTTTAAAATGTAATCATTTATTAAAGGGAGAAGAGTATGCAAATTAATATCACAGCTAGACATTTGAGGCTTACAGATGCTATTGACTCTTACATCCGTAAAAAAATTACAAAGCATGAGAAGCTTTTCAACGGAGACGACGTATGGGCACACGTGATATTATCTGTCGAAAAAAATAGACAAATAACTGAAGTTGTTTTTCATGTTGGAAAACAACTTCAGTTATTTGTCTATTTTTTTCGACAGATAATATCACGTGTGCCCATACGTCGTCTCCGTTGAAAAGCTTCTCATGCTTTGTAATTTTTTTACGGATGTAAG
>JAIXNA010000071.1:4566-5565 GCA_020328135.1 Candidatus Endomicrobiellum dinenymphae | reverse complement strand
AAATAAAGACAAAATTATCCACATCCCCGACTTGACGCTTATTGATTTTGGCGAAACTGATATTTTTTGCCCTCAATATTTATAACTTCGCTTCGTCCAAAATCAATAAGCGTCAAGTCGGGGATGTGGATAATTTTGTCTTTATTTCCTGCTTTGTATTTCGCTCTGTCAGAATATTTTGCAATAGGGATATGTTCGCCTCTTGCTGTTATAAAATATCCCTTTTCGCTTCCTGCGTGATTTTCAAAAATAGAATAACCTTTTGTAAAACTTTCCACAACTATATGAATAAAAATAGTTCCTAATTTTTCGCCGCCTTTATCATAATGCCAATAATCCTGATACATTTTTGCTTTTGGTAGATTTAAATCCTTTAATTGTATGTTTAATTTATTAGCAACTAAAACAAACTTATTACCGTTTTTTAAATGATTTTGCTTTAAGCCATGTTTTGTAATAACTAAATCTTTCTTATAGCATAATCTTCTAAAAACTGCGCAAATTATACTTAATGCTCCGATATTTGGGTCATGTGATAGACTGTTTGCTTTTATAAGTCTTCCTGAGATTTCTATTGCTTCTCTTTTTTGTTTCAACGCTATGGGAACATTGCCTTTATGAGCGCTTCTCATTTGCTTCTTAAAATTTATCAATTCTTTAATTGAATTGAATGGCATAAAAGTGTCTAAATCTAATTGCTTGCCTAATATTTCAACACCAAATGTTAAAAGCAATCTCGCGCCAAAAATATTTGTTTGAGTTGGCTTTTCTTTTTGTTCTATCTGTAAGTTATAAAGCATTATCATTTTTACATCAGGATAATGATAGCGCAAGAACACAAATTTAGAACAACGCTGGTAAACGCCAGTATTTCTGCTTTCGCTATCGTCCGTTTTTGTTTCTTCAATAGCATAAATTGGCTTATCTTTTGTTGTTGGTTCTTTGTTTTGGAAGAAAACCAAGAAATCAACAAAACTTGAATATCCGCTAACTGTCTTG
>JAIXNA010000071.1:0-4556 GCA_020328135.1 Candidatus Endomicrobiellum dinenymphae | reverse complement strand
AAACAATGTTTGAAAATTTGCAGTAAAGAGTTGAAATATGTTAAATTAGCGCAGCTAGTAGTGTAAAGTTTGATATTTATTATAACCTTTTGGAGGGCTAAGGCGAATGGGGGCAAACTATGAAAAATTTGAAACAGTATGCCGGATTCTTGAGGAAAATAAATTTGACAAGTCAAAACTGATACCTATTCTTCAAGCTGTGCAGGAAGAGTACAGATATTTGCCGGAAGAGATTTTAACTTTTATCTCATCATCTTTGAACATTTCTCCTGCCAAAATTTACGGTGTTGCAACTTTCTTTGCGCATTTCACTTTGATACCCAAAGGCAAGCATATCATTAGAATCTGTGATGGAACAGCCTGCCATGTAAAAAAGTCTGACGCTATTATAAATGCAGTAAAAAAGAAACTTGAATTAAAAGAAAATGAAATAACAACTAAGGACATGCTTTTTACAATTGAAACTGTGGCATGTCTTGGCGCATGCGGTCTTGCTCCGGTTCTTGTTATAGATGGTGAAGTTCACGGGCAGACGAGCCCTGAGAAAGTTGTTGGTTTAATTGATAATATACTTAAGCAAGAGGCGGCAAAACAATGATAGATCTAGAAAATATAACACAATCGGTTAGAAAAGCGAAACAAAACATAGACAAAAGAGTTATTGTTTGCGCTGGTACAGGTTGTGTGGCTAACGGTTCTCTTAAAGTTTTTAAAAGTTTAGCAAATACGGCAAAAGAGTTGGGCATAGAAACGCATGTTGAATTGAAAGAAGAAAATAAAGGAGCATTCTTTTCAAAAAGCGGTTGTCAGGGGTTTTGTCAGAATGGTCCTCTTGTAAATATTTTGCCGTCAGGAATACTTTATACAAAAGTTAAAATTGACGATGTAAAAGACATTCTTGAAAAAAGCGTTAAAAATAATGAGCTTATAGACAGGCTTTGCTATAGTAATAACGGTAAAGTGTGTAAGGGACAGTCTGAAATTCCTTTTTATCAAAAACAATACAGGTTGGTTCTTAAACAATGCGGTGTTATAGATCCTGAAAATATTCAAGAATATATCGCAGACGGCGGGTACAGGGCTGCGAAAAAAGCTTGTGTAGAAATGACTGATAAAGAAATATGCGATGTTGTTTTTGCATCAGGCTTGAGAGGGCGAGGCGGCGGCGGTTTCCCGACGGGTAAAAAGTGGCATTTGACGAGGCGGCAAGTTGCTTCAAAAAAATATATGATTTGCAATGGCGACGAGGGAGACCCCGGAGCATTTATGGATAGAAGCGTTATGGAAGGGAATCCTCATAGCGTTATAGAAGGTATGATAATTGCGGCAAAGGCAATAGGAGCGGATGAGGGATACGTATATGTGAGGACAGAATATGCTTTTGCTGTCGAGAGAATGAGAAAAGCTGTAAAAGATGCGACTGACATCGGGATTTTGGGGAATGATATTTTTGGTTCAGGTTGCAACTTTACTCTTCATGTTATGGAAGGGGCGGGCGCTTTTGTATGCGGTGAAGAAACTGCGTTAATAGCCTCGATTGAGGGCAAAAGGGGAATGTCGTCGCCAAGACCGCCGTATCCTGCTCAAAGTGGATTATGGGAAAAACCCACAACGATAAATAATGTCGAAACGCTTGCTACAATTCCTATCATAGTAAATTACGGAGCAGAGTCTTATAGAAAGATTGGTACTGAATCTTCTCCTGGTACAAAAACATTTGCATTAACAGGACATGTTTTGAACGCAGGACTTATTGAAGTTCCTATGGGATCGACTTTAAGACACATAATATTTGATGTTGCTGGTGGAGTTACGGATGAGAAAGGCAACGTTAAAGAAGAAAATTTTAAAGCGGTTCAGATAGGGGGACCCTCGGGCGGCTGCTTAACCAGGGAACATCTTGATCTTCCTCTGGATTTTGATTCTTTGAAAAAAGTCGGCGCTATGGTGGGATCAGGCGGGCTTGTGGTGATGGGCAAACATAATTGTATGGTAAATGTTTCAAAATTTTTTATGCAATTTATGCAAAATGAATCATGTGGGAAATGCGTTTTGTGTCGAGAAGGATCAAAACAGATGCTTTTAATGCTTACAAATATTACTGAAGGTAGAGCTGATGAAAATACTATTCCGCTTTTAGAAAAACTTGCAAAAGCAGTTCAGATGGGTTCTCTGTGCGCGCTTGGCAAAACTGCTCCCAATCCGATTCTGTCAACTTTAAAATATTTCAGAAATGAATACGATGCTCACATTAAAGAAAAGAAATGTCCTGTTGGCGAATGTGCAAATCTTATAAATTACATGATAAGCGATAAATGTGTTGGATGTACGGTTTGTTCAATGAAGTGTCCTGTCAAAGCTATAAGCGGCGAACGTAGACATAGACATGTAATTGATACTGCAAAATGTGTAAAGTGCGGCGTTTGTATAGCTTCGTGTAAATTTAATGCCATCGCGAGGGGTTAATAAAAATTATGGAAAAATATTTAACGATAAACGGCAGAAAAGTTTTATTTGATAAAGAGAAAAATCTTTTAGAAGTTATAAGAAAAGAAAATATAGAGCTGCCTACATTTTGTTATCATTCTGAACTTAGCGTTTATGGTTCGTGCAGACTTTGTATGGTTGAAGTTGAGGGTAGAGGAATGCTTTCGGCTTGTTCCACACCTCTTGAATCCGAAATGATAATTAGGACAAATACTGAACAAATAATAGAGATGAGAAAAATTATAGTTGAACTTTTACTTGCCAATCACGACAGAGAATGCACTACGTGCGCAAAGAGCGGAACTTGTCAGCTTCAAACATTAGCAAGAAGACTTGGTATTGATGAAATAAGATTTAGAAACGTTATACATAAAAAACCTAAAGATGTATCCACATATGCTTTAGTAAGAGAACCGAGCAAATGTGTTCTTTGCGGAGATTGCGTAAGGTTTTGCGATGAGATACAAAGTATAGGCGCTTTGGGGTTTGCAAATCGCGGACCAAACTCCATTGTTTGTCCAAGTTTTGGGAAAAACTTAGAACTGTCCGAATGTGTTTATTGCGGTCAGTGCTCGAGAGTTTGTCCTACGGGCGCTATTATGCCTAAGTCTGAAGTAAGCGCGGTGTGGAAAGCTTTAAGCGATACTAAGAAAAAAGTAATAATATCTATAGCGCCGGCTGTGCGAGCGGCAATAGGCGAAGCGTTTGGGCTTGTTGGTGAAAATGGAACTGAAACAGCAGGTAAAATTGCGACGGCTTTAAAGTCTATGGGATTTTCAAAGGTTTTTGATATTTCGTTTTCAGCGGATATGACAATAGTCGAAGAGGCAAGTGAATTTTTGGAGCGCATTAAAAATAATGGAACTATTCCTATGTTTACCTCGTGTTGCCCGGCGTGGGTAAAATTTGCGGAGCAGTATTATCCTGAATTTCTTCCAAATCTTTCGACATGCCGCTCTCCTCAAGGAATGTACGGATCTGTCGCAAGAAGAATTATGCCGAAAATTCTTGAAGTTTCAAAAGAGAATTTGGTTGTTGTTTCAGTAATGCCATGCACGGCAAAAAAATATGAAGCAAGAAGATCTCAGCTTGCTAAAGACGGCGTTGTAGATATTAACTATGTTTTAACAACGCAAGAGCTTGCGCTGATGATTGAGGAGGTTGGTTTGCGCTTTGGCGATATTGAACCGTCTGCGTTTGATATGCCTTTAGGTTTTAAAACAGGCGGCGGCGTAATATTTGGCAACTCAGGCGGAGTGACTGAAGCTGTTTTGAGATATGTTGTAAACACGAAAACAGATGGTGTTGACGATGCCGAGCGGTTTAATTTTGTCCGTGGAGAAAACGGTTTAAGAGAAGCAAAAATTAATCTTAGCGGCAGAGATATTAGAATTGCCGTTGTTTACGGATTGAAAAACGCCAGAAAAGTTTTAAGAGATATTAAGGCGGATAAAACAAGGTACGATTTTATAGAAGTTATGGCATGCCCCGGCGGGTGTATAGGCGGCGCAGGACAACCAGTTTATACAGATTTAGCCGCCAGAAGAAGAAGAACTAAAGTTTTGTATGAAAATGATAAAACCATGGAACTTCACAATCCGCAGGACAACCCGTACGTTCAAAAGCTGTATAAAGAACATCTTGATAAACCGGGCAGTCGCAAAGCTCATGAATATCTGCATACAAGTTACAAGTATAAAAAGAGATTTAAAGAAACTGTAGAACTTTCTGATTCTGCGCAGGATAGCAACGTTAAAGTTAATGTGTGCTTTGGAAACAACTGTATGGGTAAGGGGTCTAAAGAAATTTTAAAGCATATTGTAAATTTTGTAGAAAGCGAAAAATGTAAAAATAAAGTGGATATAACCGCGTCTGTTTGTTTAGAAAAATGTTCTAAGGGTCCAAATACAAAAGTTGCAGGCAAGACCATAGAACGTTGTACTTCTGAAGCGGTGGAGAAAGCAATACTAGACGAACTGAAGAAAAATTAAAATATCATAATTTACACGACAAACGCATAAAAGATATATATTTTATCAGCGGGTTTGTATATTTAGCTTGGCTTTGCC
>JAIXNA010000070.1 GCA_020328135.1 Candidatus Endomicrobiellum dinenymphae | reverse complement strand
CATATAACTGACCGTTGGGCGTGTTAGATAACGTGAACAATGGCATCTCGGTCTTGTCATTTGTCTGATATAGCACAGCGCGTTTGAATCCATTTTTTTGAATAGCTTTTGATAATTGTTGTTTTGCCGACTCGATAGTTTCGTCTTTTCTTTGGATACGAATGGGAACAGGTATCATCTTGCCGTTTACTTTTAAAAAACCATCTATACCTCTGTTCCTTTGAACCGGTTCCGCTTCAATTTGATTTAGTAAGGACAAGATTTCTGTATCTTGGTTAGAATATGCCAACCTGCCCCTTTTCAACAATTCTGAGTCTGACTTAATGGGGTTCTCCAATCGTTTTTCTGATAACGCAACCGCATCAGGAGAAGTATCAATACCTAGGTACTTTCTCCTCAGCAACTTCGCTGCGACAAGAGTCGTCCCACTACCGCAAAAAGGATCTAATATCGTATCACCGGGATTTGATGCTATCTTTACTATTCGTTCTAACAGTAAAATAGGTTTTTGGGTAGGATAACCAACTCTCTCCCTGGCTTTGGGATTTAGGTACGGGATTTCCCATACATCAGAAAGAGGAACGCCTTTTTTTTCTTTTATCAATTCATAATTACCGAGATCTGATATTCGATATACGGTCTTCCCGTTTCTATCTCGTTTTCTTTTCTGGAATATTTGATCAATATTCGTAGCTTCGGAATACCCATTATAAATTGGGTTAAAAGCAAATTTATTTGTTTTGCTATAGAAAAAAATAACTTGATGCGCATTTAACAAACCTTTTTTTGCGTTTGACCACCGCTTATAGCTCCAAATAATCTCGCTTTGAAAATTGCGCGCGCCAAAAACCTCATCTAAAATTATTCGCAAATGATGAGAGGCGTACCTATCGCAATGAAGAAATATACTGCCCGTTTTTTTTAGAATTCTTTGGCATTCTGATAGTCGCTCTTTCATAAACGATTTGTAGTCTTCTATACTTGTCCATTGATCATCGAAAGAATATTCGTTTAGGTTTTTATCTTTCAGCGTCTGCCTGCATTGCGTAAAAAACGGTGGATCGAGATAGACCAAGTCAACAGACTCCCTATCCATCTCCTTCATCTCTGTTAAGCTATCGCCATTGATTACCATTATCAGCCTTTTGTTGTATTATCGGCAATTTTACTTAATATGCCAAGCAAATTTACCTCAGTTTTAGTCTCAATGCGCTTCCACGCATTATCTCCATAGTAATAGCTGCCGCCTACTCCGGAATAAATCGTTTCGAGAGCCTGCTGTATTTTTATAGCCTGAGAACGATTCGGATAATAGAACATTATTCGGATGGGTGTGTATCCCGATTTTGTAATCTGCTTCAATCGAGTATGCTCTTTGGTAATGTGGCCATCAGTCGTAGCATCGCGCCACTTTATTTCGTAGGCGTTATTTTCAACTAAGCAATCAATTTCAAAAGTTTTGGGTCTTACTCCCAGTGTATTTGAGATACGCGCTTTACGTTCTGCATTAGAAAACTTTTCTTCAAAGCAAAGTATAGCCGCCTCTTCCAAGAACGAGCCGGCGTATCTATACAGAAATCGACCTTTATTTTAGTACTCGTCAATCAATCTTCCTTCTTCCAGCTGCGCGCCCAATACCCGATATATGAGATAATGCGAGGTATCGTCGCATTTCATCTCTTCTAAACGAGAGCCAATAATAACTTTCAAATTGTCTGCATACCCTTTTGCTAGACCGCTAATTTTCTCATAAATATTACTCATACGTTCATTATAGAAAATAATATAGCCAAATTACATCATTTACAAACCTTTTTGTGTGTAGAAACCGTCAAATGAAACAAATAAATAGTTTTATCAAATTTATAAACAATCTACTGTTCATTCTCATCTAAATAAGGACGCGACCTAAAGCGCGCGCCAATCTTTTTTGCAAGAGCTTCAACTTTTGAAACTTCAAATCCCGGAAATTCTACAGTTGTAATCACAACTTCAGGTATATAATTTTTTGCTTCTTTAGCAAAATTTAATATTTCGTTAAAAGATTCTTCTTTATACATAGGATTATTAAGCTTATTGTGCTCTTGGGGCGTTGCGCCGTTTAAGCTTATGGAAACAACATCAACAAAACCTTTTAGTTCCGGCAAAATATTTTTGCCATGATAACGATTTGCAAGACCGGCAGTATTAATTCTTACTTTCCCGTCATGATCTTTTATCCATTTTGAAATTTCTTTTACCTCATCAAGCCTAACTAAAGGGTCGCCGTATCCGCAAAAAATTATTTCATTATATTTTTTAGGATTTTCAATAGATTCTATAACCTCTTTGCTTGATGGTTCTTTTTCAAGCTTTAAATTATTTCCGTTGAATTTATTAGACCACTTGCGCTTTATGCAATATGGGCATGCCATCATACACCTATTGGTTATATTTAAGTATAAGTTCTTTCCGAAAACATAAGAAATAGTATTCATATAAATTTCCCCACTAACTTTATATTCCAAAAAGTTTTACTGCGTTCTGCGTCGTTATTTGCAAAACTTCTTCAACAGACATATTTTTTATTGCGGCAATTTCTTTTGCAACTTCAACAACATAAGACGGCTCGTTTCTCTTCCCTCTGTATTTTTGTGGAGCAAGGTAAGGGCAGTCTGTTTCCGTTAATAATTTACTTATATCAGTTTCTAAAACAACTTGTTTTAAAATGTCTGACTTTTTATACGTTATGGGTCCGTCAATACCAAGCATAAAACCCATTTCAACGAACACTTCCGACTGGTACAGACTTCCAGAGAAACAATGTATAACGCCTTTGGGTATATTCTTATATTCCTTTAAGAAAACAATCATGTCATCGTAAGCGTCTCTACAATGAATAATAACGGGTTTCTTGTATTTAGTCGCAAGTTCAAGCTGTTTGACAAGCGATTCTTTTTGTGTAGCAATATTTTGCGGCGAAGCGCCATAATGATAATCCAATCCAAATTCGCCCACCGCTACGCATTTTTTATTTTGAACTAAAGTCTCAAGTTTGCTGTAATCTATTGCTGTCGCATGAGTCGCATCAACAGGGTGAATTCCAAACGCCGCAAAAATATTATCACGTTTCAAAAGTTCTAAGGCTTTATCCCAATAATGCATTTCGCAGGATATTTCAATTAATCTATCAACCCCAGAATTAAAAGCTCTTTGTATAACAGTTTCTCTATCTTCGTCAAATTTTACATCAGACACATGAGCATGAGTATCAATTATCATTTCTTTCTCTTTAATAGACCCTCTGCATAAATCACGTCTCAAGATAGATATATGCCTGCTACAAGATTAAATCGCAAGAGAATCTTTTTGTATATCTCATATTGTAATACCCAGTCAGGCTTAATGCCTGCCGCGCCCTTCAGTGAAAGGGGAATTTACTACAACGTTTTTCTCTTTCCCTTTCTATGCATGAAAACTATTAATTATTCCGTAACTCGGGGAAACAAAATTCCAGAAACTCTCAACTGAGAACCTGCGACTGAAAAACCGGTTTCGGGAATTACGCGATCTGTAAAATATTTTTTTGCAGTTTCAATTATGCTACCCGTTGCCCCCGTTATACGCCATATCTCTTCAGAAAGCGTCGGCATAAACGGCAGCAAATGCATCGCGATAATATCTGCAGCTTGTAAATAAGAATAAATACATGTTGCGAGTTTAACCATATCTGTTCTAGCAAGTTTCCATGGAGCGTCAGTTTCTATTTGTTTATTTACAAGCGTAATTGCATCTTGCAAAGATTCAGCGGCCTTATGTAATTGTATATTATCCATATTTGAAGCAAAATTCTCCTGCAAAAGCGCAGCCGCATTTTTTGCAAGCCATAAATTAGGAATTGTTTGAGGGACTAAAAGGTCAAAATATTTTTCTGCCATTTTGATAGTTCTTGAAATTAAATTTCCTAAATTATTTGCTAAATCTGTATTATATTTTAAAGTTAAACCCTGCCATGAAATATCGCCGTCGGGGCCAAACGGTATAAGCGTAACTGTAAGATACCTCGCGGCGTCAACGCCGTATTTGTCAACCAGTTCTTTTGGAGATATAACATTTCCCAAAGATTTTGACATTTTGTTGCTATTCAAAGTAAAGAAACCGTGCGAATATACTTTTTTGGGAAGGGGAAGATTCGCGCCTATTAAAATTGCCGGCCAAATTACAGAATGAAACCATAAAATGTCTTTAGCCATTAAATGTACGTCTGCTGGCCAAAACTTTTGGAATTTAGTTTCATCTACGGGGTAGCCGATCCCGGTTATATAATTTATCAAAGCGTCAATCCAAACATATACTGTTTGCTTTTTGTCAAAAGGAAGCGGTATCCCCCATTCAATTGCGCTTCTTGAAAAACTTACGTCTTCCAGACCAAGTTTTAATTTTCCTACAATTTCATTTCTTCTTTCCTCAGGCTGGATATCTATATGTTCTTTATGATTTTTGTCTGTTATTCTTTCTAAAAGAGACTTTTGAAAGGAAGACAGTTTAAAAAAATAATTCTCTTCGGATTGTAATACAGGTTTTGTTTTATGAAAATGGCAACAGCCATTTTCGTCTAAATCTTTTTGAGCGTAAAATCTCTCGCATCCTATGCAGTAAAATCCTTCGTACTTCTTGCTAAATATAAATCCTTTGTCAAACAAAGTCTGCACCACTTTATTTACGGCAAGAACATGTCTTTGCTCCGTAGTGCGCACAAAATCTGTATTAGAAATATTTAAAAGATCCCAAGCTTCTCTAAACTTTGCGCTCATCTCGTCGCAAAGCTCCAAAGCGTTTTTGTCTTTTTCTTTCGCCGCCGCCGCAATTTTTGCGCCGTGTTCGTCCGTGCCTGTAAGAAAGAAAACATCATAATTATTTAATCTTTTCCATCTTGCCAAAATATCAGCAGCTATGGTTGTATAAGAATGCCCTACATGAGGGATATCGTTTACATAATAGATAGGCGTTGTTATGTAAAATTTCATCTGCTGCTTTCTCTATGATTATTATCATTGATTTGTTTTATTGTAAAATTTTTAAATATTCTGTCGCCAAAATCAACAGTCGCCCTTTCTCTTATGCAGTCTATAGCGATAAGCTTTGCTTTGCCTTCCGGAGTCGCAACTATCGTTCCTATCTCCGGCAAATCTTTTTTAACCGTTTTGTATGTATCATTTTCATAAGATATACAACACATAAGTCTGCTGCAAAGACCTGAGAGTTTTGTAGTGTTTAGCGACAAATCCTGCTCTTTAGCCATGTCTATAGTTACAGAATTAAAGTCTTTCAAAAAACCCTGACAACACAAAATTTGTCCGCAGGTCCCTACTCCGCCAATCATTTTAGACTCGTCCCTTACGCCTATCTGCACCATTTGTATTCTTGTTTTTAAAATACGTCCCAAGTCTTTAATGAGTTCTCTAAAATCAACCCTCGTTTCAGAAGTATAGTAAACAAAAAGTTTAGAACGATCAAAAGTATATTGAACACATGTAAGCTTCATATCAAGCTCGTGAGCATCAGCTTTTCGCGCTACAATTTCATGCGCTTTCAAAGCTTTTCTTTCATTATCGACAATTCTTCTTTTATCTTCATCCTTCGCTTTTCTTAAGACTTTACCTACGGGATCTTTGCTCTTTGGAATATTCTTCTCTTTTTCACAGACAACTCCAGCTTCAACGCCGTGATCTGTCTGTGAAAAAGAGAAGAATATTCCAAAGAGCAAAGATCCCGTAGGTAAAGTCTTAAGAAAAGCGAAGGATCGAAGGATGAAGATAAAAGAAGAAT
>JAIXNA010000009.1 GCA_020328135.1 Candidatus Endomicrobiellum dinenymphae | reverse complement strand
AGTTGAAGTGTAAGTATTCTATGATCAACTATAACGAGCATAACGCTGAGAACCGTCCTTAACGTTCCAAGAGGTGTGGAAAATGAAGTCGTTGACAGTGGTGAAATTTGGCGGAAGTTTAACTAAAAACCCACAGGCGCAAAATAGATTTCTTAAAGAACTTGCGGTAATTTCGCGAAGACAACAAATTATTTTAGTTCATGGCGGCGGGCCAGAAATAAACGCGTTGCTTGAAAAATTTTCTATAACCGGTAAGTTTATAGATGGTTTAAGGTTTACGGATGTAAGTACGCTTGGTGTTGTGGAAATGGCTTTGAGCGGTAAAGTAAACAGAACTTTAACGACGGGACTTATAAAAAAGGGCGTAAATGCGGTTGGGATTTCTGGCAAAGATGGTAAAAGCGTAATATGTAAACAGATTCAACGACTTGGTTTTGTTGGCGAGCCCGTTAAAGTAAATAAAAAGCTTATAGACGTTTTAATAAAATCAGGTTTTTTGCCTGTGATAGCCTCGGTTGCTTCGGATTCTAATGGCAATGTCTTAAATATTAATGCCGATACTTTAGCGTCGTCGATAGCAGTAGCTTTCAAAGCGCAAAAACTTATATTTTTGACAGATGTTCCAGGTGTTTTTGATAAAAACAAAAAAATGATTAAAGAAATCAAATTAAAAGATGTAAGCGCGCTTGTAAAAGACGATACTATAACCGGTGGAATGATACCCAAGATTAAAGGCTGCGTAAGTTCTGTTAGAAAAGGCGTAAAAGAAGTGTGGATAACGAACGGCGTAAGCGGAACACGGAGAATAAAAGGAACGATAATAAAGAAATGAATATAAAGCAAATTGAAGACAAATATTTTATGCATACGTACAGGCGTAATAATTTGGTTGTAAGAAAAGCTAAAAATCAGTTTGTGTGGGACGAAAACGGAAAAAAATATTTGGATTTCCTTGCGGGTATAAGCGTATGCAATATCGGGCATTGTAATGATTCTGTTGTGAAAGCCGCGAAAGCTCAATTAGATGTTTTTGCTCATGTTTCAAATTTGCATTATGCCGAACCTCAAATTAAGTTGGGTGAAGAACTTTCTAAAAGAGCATTTCCCGGAGCTAGGGTTTTTCTGTCAAATTCCGGAGCTGAGGCGAACGAGTGCGCAATAAAACTTGCAAGGAAATGGGGCTTTTTAAATCCTTCTAAAAAAGGTAGTCGTTATGAGATAATTTGTTTTCATAACTCGTTTCACGGAAGAACTATAGCGACTCTTTCTGCCACGGGACAGAAAAAATTTCATGGGTATTTAAAACCGTTGCAGGAAAAATTTGTTTTTGCTGAAATTAATAATATTGATTCTGTAAATAAACTTATAAACGATAGAACTGTCGCAGTAATGGTAGAGCCTATACAGGGCGAAGGAGGAGTGATTCCTGCCGAGAAAGCATTTTTAAAAGACTTAAAAAAATTGCGCGATGAAAAAAATCTTCTTTTGATTTTTGATGAAATTCAGTGCGGCATCGGACGTACTGGGAAATTTTACGCTTTTGAAAATTACGATGTTAAGCCTGATATTGTAACTATGGCAAAATCTTTGGCTAACGGGTTGCCCTTAGGGGCTACTGTTGCAGGTAAGAGATGCGCTGGAGCTTTTGTATATGGAGATCACGGCTCTACGTTCGGCGGCAATCCCGTGTCTTGCGCCGCCTCTCTAGCCGTATTGAAAATTATAAATGCAAAGTTTTTGAATAATTCTGCAAAAGCCGCAAAATATCTTCGTAAAAAATTGGATGGTTTGAAGGAGAAGTATTCTGTAATAAAAGAAGTCAGAGGACTTGGTTTAATGTTAGGCATCAATCTTGCTGTTAACGGTAAAGATGTTGTAGATTATTGTTTAGACAAAGGATTAATTATAAACTGCACTCATGATACTACGCTAAGACTTTTACCGCCGCTAATAATTACGAAAAAAGATATAGACTGCGCTGTAAAGATTTTAGATGAAGCATTGAACCATATGCCTAATTGATAGGTATTCCACTTTTTTAAAAGGGGCGGCGCAAAGCTGATGCGGTACTTGAGATTGCAGGTCTGGCTATAAATGTATGAGAGGAGTTTAAAATGGCAACAGGAAGAGATAGAATTAAAAAAGTAGTAGTAGCTTATTCAGGCGGACTTGATACGTCTATTATTTTGTCATGGATTAAAGAACATTATAACTGCGAAGTTATAGCTTGTTGTGTTGATGTTGGTCAGGGAAAAGAACTTGAGGGACTGAACGAAAAAGCAAAGAAAACAGGCGCTTCAAAATCCTATATAGTTGACGCAAAGAGAGAGTTTGTTACGGAGTACATATATCCTGCAGTAAAAGCAAATGCTTTATATGAAAACAGATATTTTTTGGGGACATCTCTTGCAAGACCTGTCATTGCCGAAAAAATTGCAGAAATTGTAAAAAAGGAGAATGCAGATGCTGTTTGTCATGGCGCAACAGGCAAAGGGAATGATCAAGTTCGTTTTGAGCTTGCGTTCAAGGCATTGATTCCAAATGTAAAAATTATTGCGCCTTGGAGAGAATGGGAAATAAGATCAAGAGAAGATGCTATTAACTATGCTAGAAAGAAAAATATTCCTATTCCTGTAACGAAATCAAAGCCTTATTCGTCAGACGCAAATTTATGGCATATATCTTATGAAGGCGGTATTTTGGAAGATTTGGGAAGCGTGTACGACGAGTCAATGTTTAAAATGACTGTTTCTCCGGAAAAAGCTCCAAATAAACCGACGTATGTTTCCATATCGCTTGAGAAAGGTATTCCTGTCGCGGTTGACGGCAAAAAATTACAACCTGTGGAATTGATTACAAAATTAAATAAAATTGCCGGAGCAAATGGAATAGGAAGAATTGATATTGTTGAAAATAGACTTGTAGGCATGAAGTCTAGAGGCGTTTATGAATCTCCTGCAGCTACACTTTTGTATGCCGCGCATGGAGAATTAGAGTCAATTGCTCTTGATCGCGATACATTGCATTTTAAACAATCCTTATCTTCTAAGTATGCTGAAATTGCGTATTATGGGTTATGGTTTTCTCCCTTAAGAGAAGCTCTTGACGCATTTATTGACGAAACTCAAAAATATGTTGTTGGAAACGTCAAATTAAAACTTTATAAGGGCAATATTACGACTGTTTCAAGAGATGCGAAATATTCTTTGTATTCAGAGAAACTCGCAACTTTTGAAAAAGATGAAATCTACAACCACAAAGATGCAGAGGGGTTTATTAATCTCTGGGGATTGCCTACTAAAGTTCAGGCAATGTTAAGAAGAAATAAATAAAATTTGTTTTTATCAGAGAGCGAACTATAATTAAACAGAAAGCAGTAAATGGATGGGCGCGATGAATAGGTTGTTTGCGGCGGCGGTTGCATTATTGTTTTTAGCCATATTAACTTCGGGATTCTGCGCGCGCAAGCTGGAAAAGATAAGGTAAATAAAATTGAGCTTCCATTTACGGTATATGTTGAAAATAATTCAAAGTTGAATCATTTTGCTTCATCAGGTTGGATGGGCGATTATGACGACGTTAAAATAAGTTTATTTGACACAGATAGGCCAAGAGAAGTGGGAAGGCATGTAATTAAAGTTACTTATAACGCTAAAATGGCGCATGGCGTAGGAGATGGGTTGGCGTTTGCTGGCAACAACTGGCAAATAATTGGGGTGAAAAAAGGCGGATATAATTTAACCGGCGCCAAAAGACTTTCATTTTGGGCAAATGGCACCAATGGCGGCGAGATAATTACTGAGTTTAAAATGGGTGGAATTACAGGCGAGTTCCCTGATTCAGATTTTGCCTCGATCGGGACCGTTACTCTAGCAAAAGAATGGACACGTTATGCAATAGATATAAAAATAAAGATTTAAGTATATTATCTGCGGGTTTTGTTTTGTCGCGTTGAAAGATAATAATCCAGTTCTTAAATACAGCCAATCGGCCGTAAGTACATGAATAAGTAAAACTATATGAAAAAGGGGCAACGTCTAATATGAAAGCATTGGTTGTGAATTGTGGTTCGTCATCTGTTAAATATGCTCTGTTTGAAATGGATGAAGAGCAAAAAATCGCTTGGGGGTTAATTGAGCGCATAGGTCTTCCCGAAGCATATTATAAAAGACAGATAATAAACGCCGAAGAAAAAAAAGAAGTAATAAAAGTTAAAAATCATACGGAAGCAATTGAGCTTGTAATAGAAGAGTTGTTAGATAGAAAAGCTGGAAGCATTACGGATATAAATGAAATTGCTGTTGTAGGTCATAGAATAGTTCACGGCGGCGATAAATTTTCAAAGTCAGTTTTAGTGACCGAAGAAGTAAAAAAGGATTTAAAGAATTGTTTTTCTATAGCGCCCCTGCACACGCCTGCTCATTATGCGGGTATTGTTGCAGTAGAAAAAATGCTTCCGGGAATACCTTCAGTCTTGGTTTTTGACACAGCTTTCCATCAAACAATGCCTGATTATGCGTACATGTATGCGTTGCCTTATGAATTTTATGAAAAAGACCACATAAGAAGATATGGCTTTCACGGAACCTCTCACAATTATGTTTCCCAAAGAGCTGCTAAAATGCTAGGCAAACCTTTGAATAAATTGAATTTAATTACAGCTCATTTGGGTAATGGTAGCAGCATAACGGCCATTGAAAAAGGTAGAGTTGTGGATACGTCTATGGGTTTTACTCCTCTTCAGGGGGTTGTGATGGGGACAAGATGCGGCGATATAGATTCTGCGATTATAGCTTATCTCTTAGACAAATATTCGCAGTATAAAAAAGGCTCTGTTTTAAATGATTTACTTAATAAAAAAAGCGGTTTGGCGGGTATATCAGGCATTTCCGGAGATATGAGAGCTATTATTCAGGCAGTTGGCGAAGGCAATAAAAGAGCTGAGCTTGCTTTTAATATGTTGACGTACAGTATAAAAAAATACATAGGCGCTTATTACGGAATATTAAATGGCGTAGATGGTTTAGTTTTTACTGCAGGTATTGGCGAAAATTCTGCCCCGGTAAGAGAGTCTGTGTGTAAAAATTTGAGCGTTTTGGGCATTGAAATAGATATTAAAAAGAACAGTGAATGTTCAGATGAAGAGAGATTTATTTCAGCTAAAAAATCAAAGGTAAAAGTTATGATAATTCCTACAAATGAAGAGTTAATGATTGCGAGAGAGTCTAAGAGGGTGTGTTGACAAACAGGCGGGCAACATCTTATAATCTAACTTTATATTAATGCAGTCGCGCCAATATAAAATTAGTTGGCTATAGGGAATTGTTATGAAAGAATTAGTTGTTAGTTTGTTTGGTTTTTTTAGAAACAGACGCCATTGAAATAATATCACATAAATACAAAGGCGATATAGGTTTTATGTCCGATATTGCCGTGTCTTTTAAAGCTGTCAAAATATTTGATGATAAAATACATGTAAGCGGCGACATAAACGGGACCATTGAGCTTGAATGTTTTCGTTGTTTTTGTGGTTACAGCCATTCTTTAGTAATTCCTATAGACGCCGATTTCGGGTGAGGAAGTTGGGCGACTGTTGTTGCTTGAAATGCCGATGAAGCCTTTATGTAGCGAGAATTGCCATGTAGTATGTAAAATTTGTGGTAAATACAATAAAAAGACGGTTCTTGTACTCATATCAAGAAAGGCAATGGCTTTATCAGAGTCAAAGAGAGATGGAAAGAATTTTTAAATGAAGACAATCGGAGGAAGTAAAAAATGCCAAATCCAAAAAGAAAACATACTCCTCATCGCAGGGATTGTAGGAGATCAGCGAATTCAAAACTTGATGTCCCAAATTCAGGCAAATGCTCTAACTGTGGCGTAGTAAAAATGCCTCATAAGATATGCGCTGAATGTGGATTTTATAACGGCGAGCTTATTACGCCTAAGAAAATGAAAAAATCTGAGAAGTCAGCGCTACAACAGCAAGAGACTGATAAACAGTGATAATTGCGCTAGATGCAATGGGTGGAGATTTTGCGCCTGCTTCAACAGTTGAAGGCGCGATTTTCGCGGCCAAGGAATCTAAACATAAAATTCTGCTTGTAGGTTCTGAAAAGCTTATAGCGGAAGAAATGTTGAAACATAGCAAGGAGTGCGATTTAATGTCTCTTAAAAATATAGAGATAGTTAATGCGGACGAGGTTATCGCCATGGGCGAACATCCCGTAAAAGCTGTTCGTCAAAAAAAAGATTCTTCTTTGTCTGTTTGCGCAAAACTTGTTGCGGATGGAAAGGCCGATGCTTTTGTATCTATGGGCAATTCCGGAGCCGTTATGGCTGCAGCGCTTTTTTATTTAAAAAGAATAGATGGTGTTTTGCGCCCTGCGATTTCAACATTTTTTCCTACCATTGATGGGCATTGTGTAATTTCCGATATGGGCGCAAATGTTGATTGTAAGCCTGAACATCTTGTCCAATTTGGAATAATGGCAAGTTTGTTTTGTGAAAAAGTTACAGGAATCAAAAGACCGAGAGTTGGTTTAGTTTCAATTGGCGAAGAGCCTACAAAAGGCAATGAACTTACTTTGGCAGCCTTCAACCTTCTGAAACAAGCAGATATTAATTTTGTAGGCAATGTTGAGGGGAGAGATATTTCGCAGTCTAAAGCTGACGTTGTTGTATGTGACGGATTTGTAGGAAACGTAATATTAAAATTTGGCGAAGGTCTTGCTGAAATGATACTTAAGCTTATTAAAAAGGCCTTGAAGCGACATCCTTTAGCATGGGCATCGCTTCCTTTTTTGTGGCTTGCAATAAAAGATTTAAGAAAAAGTGTGGATTATAATGAAGCCGGAGGAGCGCCCCTTTTAGGTGTTGACGGCATCTGCATAGTCGGACATGGAAGCTCAAGCAGCAAGGCTGTAAAAAATGCGATACTTGCCGGAGCAAAAGCGGCTGAACATAATCTTACAGATGGGATTAGAGAAGCAATAGCAAAGTACGACAATAAGATTGGACGATAAATGAATAAAAAATTTGGCGTAAAGATTTTAAGTACCGGTTCATATTTTCCTAAGAAAGTTCTTACAAATGCAGATTTGGAAAAAATAGTTGAAACTTCCGATGAATGGATAAGCGCAAGAACAGGTATTCAGGAGAGAAGAATATCTGAAAAGAATGAATATACTTCAGATCTTGCTTATAAAGCTTCCCTTGAGGCGCTAAAGACCGCAAATATTACACCTGAACAGATAGATTTAATACTTGTTGCCACTGTTACTCCGGACATGTTTTTTCCGTCGACAGCTTGTTTTTTACAAAAAAAATTAGGTCTTATGTCGATTCCGGCCTTTGATTTGTCTGCCGCGTGTAGCGGATTTATATATGGCATTACAACTGCAAGAGCCTTTATTGAATCCGGATTGTATAAGACTATTCTGTTAGTCGGAGCTGAAGAACTCTCTAAGATTACAGATTGGACTGACAGAAATACTTGCGTTTTGTTTGGCGATGGCGCTGGAGCGATGATTTTGTCTGCTTCAGAGGAAAGCGACGACGTTTTGTCAACATACATCGGAGCTGACGCGTCTTACTCAGATTTACTTTTTATACCTGCTGGCGGAACTGTAAATCCTGCTACGGTAGAAACTGTAAACGCAAAGATGCATACAACAAAAATGCAAGGCAGAGATGTGTTTAAAGCTGCGGTTCAAAAGATGGCTTTTGCGGCTCAGAAAGCGCTTGAATTTTCAGGAAAAAATCTTGAAGATATAAAGCTTTTTATTCCTCATCAAGCAAATATGAGAATAATTGAAGCTGTTGCTAAAAAGATTGGCATTTCTATGAATAGCGTTTTTGTAAATATTCATAAAACGGGAAATATTTCGTCCGCAACTACGATTACGGCTTTGGACGAAGCCATAAAAACCGGCAAGTTACAGAATGGTGATATTGTAGAATTAATTGCTTTTGGCGGCGGTTTTACCTGGGGCGCCGCGGTGATAAGAGTTTAAAGTATTGCGCGATGAAGCAAAAACGTCTTTAGTTGTCGTCTTGAGAGGGCTGAGTGATTGAAATGTCCGGTTGTTGCCTTTTTGGTTGTGGCTTTACAATTTAGCAAGAGGTTAAAATGTCAAAAATAGCATTAATGTTTCCCGGACAGGGCGCTCAAACTGTGGGGATGGGTAAAGATCTTTATGATAAGTATCCAAAAGCAAAAAAAATAATAGATTTATCCGGAGGCATGCTTAAAAAGATTATTTTTGAGGGTCCCGAAGAAACTTTAAAACTTACTAAATACACGCAGCCTGCAATATTTACTGTTAGTATGGCAGCTTTTGCTGTTTTTAAAGAATTGTTTGATTCTTCTGATGTTGAATTTGTTGCTGCAGGTCATTCATTAGGAGAATATTCTGCTTTATGCGCCGCGGGATTCTTTGACTTCGAAGACGGTTTATCTATGGTGAAAGCCAGAGGGGAATTTATTCAGAAATCTTCTGAAGAAAATCCGGGCTTAATGGCTGCGATTTTAGGCATGGAGAAATCTATTGTTGAAGGTATATGTGAACAAGCTTCAAATTTGGGTGTTTGCGAGGCGGTTAATTTTAATTCGCCCGGACAAATCGTTATAGCCGGAACTACGGCTGCTGTAAGTAAAGCTGTTGAACTTGCGGCGGTAGCAGGAGCAACAAAAACCGTTATTTTGAATGTTTTGGGACCATTTCATTCTTCTCTTATGATATCCGCTTCAGGTAATATGGCTAAAGAACTTGAAAAATATAAATTTAGTATCCCAACTTTTGGGGTATATACAAATTGCGATGCATCCTTAACAACCGATGTTTCTGTAGTTAAAGAAAAGCTTGTAAAACAAATTAAAAGTTCTGTGAAATGGGACGAAAGTATTCAAAACATTATTACTTCGGGTTTTAACAAGTTTATAGAAATTGGTCCGGGAAGAGTATTGTCTGGACTTTTAAGAAGGATAGACAGAACAAAAAGAGCATTTAACATAGAAGATTTAATGAGTTTACAGAAAACGTTGGAGGAATTAAATAAATGAGACTTCAGGGTAAGTCTGCGGTTATCACGGGTTCGGCGCAGGGAATAGGTATGGCAATAGCAGAGGTTTTTGCTTCAGAAGGAGCGCAACTTGTAATTTCTGATATCAATATGGGGTCTGCGCAGAAGACTGCTGAAGAAATAAAGGTAAAATATGGGGTTGAAACTGCGGCAATTGCCGGTAATGTTGCAAAATTAAAAGATTGTGAAACCTTAATAGAAGCTTCTCTTGACAAATTCTCTAAAATAGATATACTAGTCAACAATGCTGGTATCACGAAAGATAAGCTCGTTCTAAGAATGAGCGAAGCCGAGTGGGACGCTGTTATCGCCGTTAATCTAAAGGGTGTATTCAATTGTATAAAAGTTGCAAGCAAGTCCATGCTTAAACAGAGACAGGGAAGGATTATAAATATAGCTTCTGTAGTAGGACAGATGGGCAATGCGGGTCAAGTAAATTATTCTGCTTCAAAAGGCGGAGTAATAGCAATGACAAAGACATGCGCAAGGGAATTTGCTTCAAGAAATATTTTGGTAAATGCAATTGCTCCGGGGTTTATTCGCACTGCAATGACAGATAAATTGACGGAAGATCAAAAACAGATTATGACTTCAACAATACCTCTTTTAAGACTTGGAGAGGTAACCGATGTAGCCAAAGCGGCATTGTTTTTTGCGAGCGATGATTCATCCTACATAACGGGTCATGTTTTGGCGGTTAACGGTGGGATGTATATGTAGAGCGAAGTTGTTTGCCTGTTTTCCAACCGCAGAAAATTGGATGAAATAAAATTAAAGGGGGAAGTACAAAATGGCAGATTTTGAAGCTAGAGTAAAGGAAATTATAGTTGAGCAGTTAGGCGTGGATCCTGCTGAAGTAGCAACAGAGTCGTCATTTGTCAACGATTTAGGCGCAGATTCTTTGGATACTGTAGAACTTGTCATGGCTTTTGAAGAAGAATTCGGTATTGAAATTCCTGACGAAGAAGCAGAAAAGATCCAGACGGTAGGGAATGCGGTGGATTATGTAAAAACACACGCCGCAAAATAAGGCATTAAAATGAACAAAAGAATAGTTATAACCGGTATAGGCGTTGTTACGCCTATAGGTATAGGCAGCGCGGAATTTACCCAAGCTTTAAGAGATGGTAAATCCGGCGTTTCAGTCATTGAATCATTTGACACAAGCGCATACGCGACAAAATTTGCCGCTACTGTTAAAAATTTCGATCCGGAACGGTTTATTGAAAAAAAGAAAGTCAAAAAGATGGCAAGATTTACACAGCTTGGTTTTGCAGCTGCAAAAATGGCTGTTGAAGATTCTGGACTTGATATTACTAAAGAAGATTTATCAAGAATTGGCGTTATAACAGGGACAGGAATCGGAGGTTTAGACATAATCGAGGATGAAGAGCGGACTCTTTTAGATAAAGGTCCAAGAAGGGTCAGTCCATTTCTTATTCCTATGATAATTACAAATATGCTTCCCGGCGAAATTGCCATAAAGTACGGTTTTACAGGACCAAATTATGCAGTTACAAGCGCGTGCGCTTCGTCTAATCATGCTATAGGGGATGCTCTAAGACTTCTTCGTAGCGGCGATGCGGATGTAATAATTTCAGGCGGTTCGGAGGCGGCGGTTGTTCCTTTAGGTCTTGCCGGTTTCTGTTCTATCAAAGCGCTTTCTCAGAGAAACGATGAACCTCAGAAAGCATCAAGACCCTTTGACAAGAACCGCGATGGCTTTGTCATGGGTGAAGGGGCAGGAATAGTTGTTCTTGAAACCTTGGATCACGCGTCAAGCAGAGGCGCAAAAATATATGCAGAATTAGCGGGATACGGAGCATCTGACGATGCTTATCATATCACGGCGCCGGAGCCTGAAGGCAAAGCCGCTATTGTGGCTATGGAAAAAGCTATAGCTGATGCGGGTATTTCTAAGGAAGAAATTGACTATATAAATGCACATGGGACATCAACAGCGTTAAATGATAAGACGGAAACCTTTGCGATTAAAAAAGTTTTTGGTGATAAAGCGTACGAGATACCCATTTCATCGACCAAGTCGATGACAGGACATCTTTTAGGCGGCGCCGCCAGCGTGGAACTTGTGGCTATCGTTCTTGCAATGCAGGAAGGTTTTATACCTCCAACTATCAACTATGAAACCCCTGATCCTGATTGTGATTTGGACTATGTTCCAAATACGGCAAGGATACAGCAAATTACTTGCGCTCTTTCAAATTCTTTAGGATTTGGCGGGCACAATGCGACTGTTATAATAAAAAAATATGTTAAATAAAGATCATGCAGAACTTCAAAAGATTATTGGATATAATTTCAATGATATTGAAATTTTAATAACGGCGTTGACGCACAAGTCTCATGCTGCGGAAGCCGATATAGAAAGCTGTAATGAACGTATGGAGTTCTTAGGAGACAGTATTTTATCGACTATCGTTGCAGAAATGTTGTACACAAGGTATCCGCACGAAAGCGAAGGCAAACTGTCGCAGTTTAAAGCCCAAACTGTTTCGGCTTCTAGTTTAAGTATTTGGGCAAAGGCGATAAATTTGGGCGATTATATTTTTTTAGGAAAAAGTGAAGATTCTCGAGAAGCTAGACATAGAGAAAATTTGCTTTGCGACGCGTTCGAGGCTGTTTGCGGGGCAATTTATCTGGACGGCGGTTTTGAAAATGCAAAAAAATTTGTTTTAAAATTTTTGGACATTCAAAAAGAGATAGTAATTACAGATTATAAAAGCAGACTTCAAGAAATGGCTCAGTCGATATATAAAAGACTTCCGGAGTACAAGATAGTGAAAGAATTTGGACCCGATCATAAAAAGAGATTTGAAGTTGTTGTATATGTAAACAACAAGCTCTTAGGCAAAGGAACAGGGAATTCTAAAAAAGAAGCCCATCAGTCTGCCGCTGAACAAGCGATGAAAAGTATTAATCAATCTGCCGTTGCAAGTAATGTTGAGCAATTACTGTTTGTGTCGATAGATGTTAGGCGTTAAAGGGGTTTATAATGGTAATGGATTATATGTTGTCTGAAGAAGAAAAAATGATGATTGAAACCGCAAGAACAATTGCAGTTGAAAAAATGAAACCTGTAAGAGAACATTATGATGAAAAAGAAGAATTTCCTTGGGATATTGTAAAGGAATTTGCGCAAGCTGGTTTGTGTGGAGTATATATTCCGGAAGAATACGGCGGATTTGGTAAAGGTATTATGGGGCTTGTTCTTGTTGTCGAAGAGCTTTGCAAAGTTGACGGAGCAATTGCATTGTCTCTTGCCGCAACGGCGTTGGGAACTCTTCCTATTCTAATAGCAGGAAATGAA
>JAIXNA010000189.1 GCA_020328135.1 Candidatus Endomicrobiellum dinenymphae | reverse complement strand
TATTTAGATTGTACTGTTTTTAACTATACAATCTAAATAACCTTGCCCGTTGTTTTTATCGGCGCAAATAATATCATACCTTAACTCCTGACGATATAAGTACTTTTTTCACATTTGGTAAATAAGAAAATCAAAAGATGGGCTTTTGGTATAATACGCAAAGAGATCTCAAGTCTTTAAACTACAAAACTACGCTTCATTACTTGCAACTACTTTAAATTTCCTAAAATGCGCGATGTGTTGCGGCGTTTTACAGTTAGTTTTCTTTTGGCAAACTTTTTATTATAATATCGCTCCATTAATGAAAATAATGGAATGAAAGTAATCAATTTAAAAAATCTGTTTTTCGGGCGGTCTGTGTTTGCAGCTTTAATACTTGGCGCTCTTGTTACTGCTCAGGTTATTGTTGCAAAAAAGCCGAAGCTATGATGGCTTCCGTCCCCGTTGTAATATTGCAATCGTATTCCTCGGAGACTTTGTTAAATGATGTTGATGCTAGAGTAAAATATCTTGCGTCAAGAGTAAAAGACGTTAATTTTTTTGTTTATTCTGTTAAACCAAAGGATAATCTTTGGACATTGGCAAAAAATACGGATACTCCGTACATACTTTGATTGGCGTAAATCCGCAGCTAAAAACTTATGAAATAAATATTAATCAGAAAATCGTGGTACCGTCGTCAGGAGGATCTCTCCATTCTGTTCAGGAAGGCGAGACTTGGTCAAAAATTTCAGAACGTTATGATATTGATGATAAATCCTTACAACTTAAAAATTTTGGCATTACAAATCTTATTCCGGGAGAGTATGTTTTTATTCTGGGCAAACATCCGGCTATAGATTTAATGAACAAGAGAATGCAGGAGAAATACGAACTTCGTTCGTTATTCCGGTCTCCTCTGTGTAGTTGTCCTTCAAGTCGTCTCGGAAAGAGAAAACATCCTGTAGCAGGTAAAGTTAGTTTTCATGGAGGCGTGGATATTGCTGTTCCGTCCGGAACATGTGTGAGCGCTGCTGCAGACGAAGTTGTTATTGTCGCAAGTCATGATGTTGGACCATTATGGAACGGCTGTGTTTATTGATCACAGAAATGGGATACATAACTCATTATGGTCATCTTTCTTCTATAAATGTAAGGTTGGGGCAGAAGGTTAAAAAAGGACAGCTAGCTGATAGCTAAAAGCGGAGCAACCGGCAGAGTAACGGGACAGCATCTTCATTCTACAATTAAAAAAGGCGACAAAGCAAGATCCTATGGAATTTATATGGTAGTTCGCCTACAGACTATTCTTTTCTGCGTAGTACATAAGCGTTGCGTTCGTTGATGATGTTGACGTAAATATCTGTATTTGCTCAGGATGCATTTTTAAGTTTTTATCTATGAAATACTGCAGATTTTTCATTTCTTTATCTCCACAGCCCGGATATGCCGCGATAAAATAGTATGTCAAAAATTGTTTTTTATTGTTGCTTTTATTAAATATTTTGATAAACTTTGTTAAAATTTTTGCCGATGGGTTTGCCCATAAGATTTAAAACCTTATCATCGCAGTGTTCAGGAGCTATTTTCATTTGACCTGATGTACTGTTTTTAACTATACAATCTAAATAACCTTGCCCGTTGTTTTTATCGGCGCAAATAATATCATACCTTAACTCCTGACGATATAAGTACTTTTTTCACATTTGGTAAAACGCTTATTTTCCTCAAAAGTTCAAGTTGTTGATTATGACCGGGAATTAAATTTTTGCAGACTTCGAGAAATAAATAACGTTTGTTTTCGCATTTTCTTGCGATTTTGTTAATCGCGCATTTTGACCCAAACGTATTCGCGGTAGGATCGCCTAAATCGGTTATATATCTTTTAAAATCTTTTAAT
>JAIXNA010000069.1 GCA_020328135.1 Candidatus Endomicrobiellum dinenymphae | reverse complement strand
CTGGCATGCCACAACTTTATCAAGCGAGGAATCAAACCGCAAGCGGAAAAAGAAGTATAAAAATGAGAACAAAATGAAATTATCAGACACTCGGATTTTATAAAAGCGAAAGAATTAAGCAAAAAACAGCTGGACTAAAAAGATGTTAAAGATTTATGTAAAATTACGGACATAAGAGAAATAGAAAAAGAGATATGGAGCTTAAGCGCCAACATGTCTGCCGGCGCTTAAGCTCCATATCTCTTTTTCTATTTCTCTTATGTCCGTAATTTTACATAAATCTTTAACATCTTTTTAGTCCAGCTGTTTTTTGCTTAATTCTTTCGCTTTTATAAAATCCGAGTGTCTGATAATTTCATTTTGTTCTCATTTTTATACTTCTTTTTCTGCTTGCGCTTTTGTTTTTTGGTCTGCTTCTTTTATTTCCGCGTCCGCGTTCTCGTAAACCTGGCATGCCACAACTTTATCAAGCGAGGAATCAAACCGCAAGCGGCTTCTAACTACCATGCCGGTGTCCGGGTCAACCATTACTTGGTAGCCGTCAATTACTACAAGACCTATCGTTGCTAAGACAACTACAAAGCCCACGCCCGCTGTGAAAAAGGGGAAATTAGGAAAATAATCCCAATTTATTCTTCCGCGTAAATAATGATAATATTTCAACCCATAATAAATAAAATTGGCAGTTGCTGTAATACCCGCCGTCGCCGCCGACATCTTCACCCCATAGCGTTCTATATGCTGCACGGCAAATTGCCAATTGTAAAACTCGGCTCTGGCGGCAGAACACTCAGCCATTTTAGCTTTCGCTCTTATCGGCTCCGACATATACAATTTGGGGTTTTTATAGACGTCCATTTCTTTCTTATAAGACTCGTCGACTATCGCCACCCCATTGCCCTGTATTTTGACCTCGTCTTTAACTTCAAACGGCGCCACTGGCGTTGCTCTTCGCTCCAAATCCGCTGTGTTGCTTTCTTCGCGGTTAAAACCACAGCCTGTCAAAAACATCGTTACAATCACCATAATCGCTACAACTTTTTTACAAGTACGCATAGATACTTCTCCTTGTCCTTTTAAAGACGCTTAGTTCTTTACGGTACATGGCAGTTCTAACTTGTACCGCAAAAAGTCCGACATATTTTCGCGCCCCAACGCTTTATTTAAGATTAAGGGATTGTTTAATAAATTCCTTTTTGTCAACTCTGGAAACGTTGAAAGGGGAATTTGCCATAACAAAATTCATTTTACCAATACTCGTTTTCAAATCCGTTTTCGACATCGAATCTCTTTCCATTGTGTTGTCTGTACAAATATGCCCTTCCAGACCGTGAACGGCAAGATTCATTTTGCATAATTTAACAGTCTCTTCCGTTTTTTCCTGTCCATAAATTATTATTTTTTCATAAAGTATTTTAAGACGACAGAAAAGGCAAATAACACAAATACTTCGCTACGCTCAAAGTATGACGGCGAACGCGACTTTCATGCGTTTGCCGTAATCTATATTATATCATTAGTAGTTTACTAACTCGTAGTCTCTTGCGCCTAAACCTAACTCTTCTGCATATTTTAACTGTATCGTCGGATCAATTTCAGAATATATCTTTTTAAAGAAATTTTTTCCGTACGCTTTGTTTACTAAATCATAACTTGCCTGATCCACAGCTACTGGATCAACACCGGCAACAATTCCCACATCTTCCATAAGCGGTTTGTTTTTCGGCAAAGAAAAACAATCGCAATACTTACTTATATGGTTTAAAAAGTTAATATACGAACTTTTTTTATTTTTTAAAACTCCAAAAGCATACTCAACTATTTTCTCTTGAACTGTCGATGGGCCTTCGCTCCATTTAAGGCCAAACGTCTTAAATATGCAATTTACTATACATTGTCCACAACCCGCGCATTTTTTCTTATCCATAACTACTTTTTTGTCAACAAGCAACAATGCCTGCTGGTAGCAATGTCTAACACAATTACCACAACCAATACAACGTTTGTTATTTATCGTAGGTTTTGACGAATGATGCATAGCATATTTTCCGGCTTTGCTGCCGCAACCCATGCCTATATTTTTTAACGCTCCGCCAAAGCCTGTAATTTCATGCCCCTTAAAATGACTCATAAACATAAAACTATCGGCATTGCATATTTCCTGAGATATAGCAACCGTTTGAAAATGCTTTAAATTAACTTCTATAGTTTTTTCTGCGGCGCCTCTTAAACCGTCGGCAATGATTATAGGGCAACCGCACATATCAACTGTAAATCCGTGTTTATTTGCAATAAGGAGATGATGATACGCATCGGATCTCTTACCCACGTAAATTGTACTTGCATCAGTCAAAAAAGGATAAGCTGTTTTTTCTCTTATAATTTTTACAACAGGCGCAACATATTTCGGCTTAATATACCCTTCATTGTTTTCTTCTCCAAAATGTATTTTTATCGCTAAAAAATTTCTTGCTTTTACATGGTTGAATATTCTTGCGGCTTTTAAAAAATTATATAACTCGTCTTTTTTATCCCAAGGAAGAAAATATACTTTACTAGACATTTTATATACTCCAAAAATTATTTTCCGTATTTGCGAAGCTGTTTTAATGCAACTTCAAAATCTTTAGGCAAGGGCGATTCAAAAGTTTTTTCTTCATTTGTTCCGGGCAACGTTAAAGTTAAAGCCGCAGCATGAAGCGTAAGTCTTGAAATAAGAGGTTTTTCGTTTTCACCGGCCTTAGTTTTATAATTTCGTTTCAGCGATGATAGCAATATAGGCTCGCTAATACCGTATTCGCCGTCTATTGCCAAAGGGTGTCCTAAACTCCAGAAATGTATTCTTATTTGATGTCTTCTCCCAGTAAGAGGTATGGCTTGCGCTAAAGTATAACTTTTAAAACGTTCTAAAACTTTAAAATTAGTTATTGATTCTTTACCCGTTATATCAATAGAAACATCTCTGCCTGAGATAAGGATAGGCTTACTTATTGAACCTTCATCATCTTCCACGACGCCCGACGCTAAAGCAATATATCTTTTGCGGACTTTTGAATTTTCAAATTGCATGCTTATATCTCTATGAGCCTGCGGGGTTTTTGCAAAAACCAAAACGCCTGTAGTATCGCGGTCTATTCTATGAACTACCCATATTTTTTGATTCAACTGTTTTTGTAATATTCCCATAAGGGTTTTATTTTCGTATGTACGTTGATCAGGAATAACAATAATACCCGCCGGCTTATTTACAACTACAATATTTTCATTTTGATAAATTATTTCAATTTGTTTTATTGTCATTGTTTTACAAGCTCTTCAAATTCTTGTTCGTTAATAATTTTTATATTCAATTTTTTTGCTTTTTCAAGCTTTAAACCTGTATCTGCGCCCGCAAGCGCATAATCTGTTTTTTTACTCACTGAAGAAACAACCCTTCCGCCAAAAGATTTTATAATCTCGCCTGCTTGTTCCCTCGTATAATGTTCAAGTTCCCCTGTTAAAACAAATAATTGCCCCTCAAAGAGAGTCCCGTGTTGTTGTTCTGCTTCAGGTTCAGTCGTACTTACGCCAGCGGCAATCAAAGCGTCTACAACGCGTCGCGCCGTCTTGTTGTCAAAGAACTTTTTTAAAGACAACGCTAAAACTTCGCCAATTTCAGGTATCCTTGTAAATTCTTCAACGTTTGCATTAAATAAAACTTCTATATTTCTAAATCGTTTTGCAATAATTTCAGAACTTTTTTCGCCTATATGGCGGATACCTAAAGCAAACAACAATCTGCTTAAAGGCCGACGCTTACTTTTAACAACCGCTTCCACAAGATTATTGGCTTTTTTTTCTTTAAACAATTCAAGGTTAATAAAATCGTTATAAGTTAAATTATAAATATCCGCAAGAGTTTTTATTTTGTTTCTCTCAAGCAGCTGATCTATTACAGCAGAACCAAAACCATCGATATCCATGGCACTCCTGCTCGCAAAATGTATAAGATGTCTTCTAAACTGTGCGGGACATTCCGGGTTTATACATCTGTATGCGACTTCTCCTTCGCTTTCTTTAACAATTTCACTACCGCATGATTGACAATTATGCGGAGGCTTAAAAAATCCTTCTCTTTCTTTTTTTACAACTTTTACTATTTTCGGAATAACATCGCCCGCGCGTTCTATTAAAACGATATCTCCTTCATTTACATTAAGACGTTCTATTTCTTCAAAATTATGAAGCGTCGCATGCGATATGGTAACCCCTGCAAGAGCGACAGGCTCTAAAATTGCCGACGGCGTTACTATGCCGGTACGCCCAACTTGCGCTCGAATTTTATTTAATTGCGTCGTAGCCTGTTTTGCAGGAAATTTAAACGCTATTGCCCACCTCGGGCTTTTATTTGTATATCCAAGTTCATTGTGAAACGGCAAATTATTTACTTTAATTACAAGTCCATCGATTTCATACTGCAACAAATCCCTTCTGCTAGACATAACGTGCATAAAATCTGATATTTCTTTTAAGGAATAACAAATTTTAAAATCATTTTGCAACACAAAGCCGCATTCTTTACAGAATTGCAAAAACTCTGATTGCTTTTGAAATTGCTTACCTTCAATTTTACCAAATGAATGCGCAAAAAAACTGAGCTTTCTTTCTGCGGTAATATGCGCGTCTTTTTGTCTTAAAGAACCGGAAGCGGCGTTTCTTGGGTTAGCAAACTTTTGTCCGTCTGCTTTAATTATATCTTCATTTAATTTTTCAAAATCCGTTTTGTTCATATAGACTTCGCCGCGCAGTTCAAAAAATGCAGGAGGATTGTTTATTTTAAGTTTATGCGGAATACTTTGTATAGCTTTTATATTCTCTGTTATATCTTCGCCTATTTCGCCGTCGCCGCGCGTCGCGCCTATAATTAAAGCGCCGTTCAAATAAGTTAAACTTGCGCTGACTCCATCAATTTTAGGCTCAATAGTAAATTCTATATTTTCATTCTTTAATCTTTTTTCAACTCTTTCATACCATTTTGCAGTTTCTTCCTGCGAATAAGTGTTGTCCAACGAAAGCATCGGCAACGAGTGTTTCACCCGCTCAAAAGACAACGACGCAACGCCTGATACTTTTTGTGTAGGCGAATTCAGAGATGCAAAAAGAGGATTTTCTAATTCAAGCCGTTCAAGTTCTTTTACAAGACTATCATATTCACTGTCTGATATTTCAGGGCTGTTCTTGTCATAGTAAAGATTGTTGTGACGGGCAAGCTCTTTTCTTAAACAGTTAATGCGGTTTTGGATATTTTCCATAATTATATAGGTTGCATAAACTCAATTTGCGCCGACTATGCTTACTTAAATTTATTTCCAGCCCTTATGGCTTTGAGTTTATCCAAAATACCATTAACAAATTTACTTGAATCTTTTGTAGAATATTTTTTAGAGATTTCCACAGCCTCATCTATTATAACGTTAATTGGAGTATCCGGAGTAGCCATAATTTCATAAATCGCAAGACGAATAATATTTCTATCAACGACCGCCATTCTTTCAAGTTCCCAGTTTTTTGCATACTGTCGAATAAGAGCGTCTATAGCGTCTTTTTTATCACGAACACCCTTAAACAAATTTACGGCAAACTCTCTATAGTCCTCAATTTTTGGTAAATTTTCATCAAAAAAATTACACACTGTTTCAACAGGTATCTTGCAACTGTCAGCCGTATAAAGCATTTGCAAAGAACACTCTCTCGCTTTTCTTCGAGAACTCATATAATCATAGACCTCGAAGAAAAGCGAGAGAGTGTTYTTTGCAAATGCTTTATACGGCTGACAGTTGCAAGATACCTGTTGAAACAGTGTGTAATTTTTTTGATGAAAATTTACAC
>JAIXNA010000188.1 GCA_020328135.1 Candidatus Endomicrobiellum dinenymphae | reverse complement strand
TGCGTGGTTGGAGCTGTCGATATGTTCACCAAGCTTTCAAGCAAAGCGAGGTTATACGTAAAAATGATTCCCGCTAAGCCTCATGCAGGGTTATTTGGTAAGAAAAACGACGCATTGGGCTTGCCTGAAAGAACTCGCAGTAGTTCCGAGATGAAAGATTATCTTAGAAAAGTTTTTAACCAAAAATTTGGCGATGAGCTTGAGTTTTCTATAGTCAAGCAGTCGTCGCTTGGGGGTGGGGGAGAAAGTGAATTCATAATGGAGCTTACCGGCGATAATGTGGAGGTTTTATACGCAGCTGCGCAGCAGCTTGCAGAGAAGTTTAAATCGATACCTCATTTTGTTGATATACACTCTAATTATAAATCTGGGAAACCTGAAGCGCAGATACAGATGGATCCTAAAAAAATGGAAAATCTTGGCGTAAGTTCTGTTGTAGTAGGTAACGAAATAAGAGCTATGATTGACGGCGCTAAGGCCGGAAAATACAGAGAAAAAGGTTTGGAGTATGATATAAAAGTAAAATTCCAAGACAATCAGCAAGATATTGTAAGGAGTTTTGACACAATATATGTAAATAATGTTAATAATAAGCTTGTGAAGTTAAAAAATGTTGCGTCTGTAAAAGAAACATCCGTGCCTATTGAAATTTTTAGAAAAGACAGGTCGCGATTTGTTACGGTTGAAGGCAATGTCTCTGCAGGCGGAGCTATAGGCGAAATAAAAAATGACGCTTTTAAAATCTTTAATGAGTTAAAAGCCGATTCTGCAAATGTTGAAAAATGGAAAAATATACAATGCAACGCTTTTGGAGATGCCGAAAACATGGCAGATATGTTTAAGAGCATCATTATAGCCGCGGCTCTTTCGTTGGCGTTTATATTTATGGTACTTGCAAGCCTGTACGAATCTGTAATAACTCCATTTACTATCATGACGGCGCTTCCTCTTGCAATTATCGGCGGTGTTATTGCTTTGTTAATTGCGTGCCAACCTATTGATATGTTTACTATGATAGGAATGATAATGCTTCTTGGTATTGTTGCTAAAAATTCAATTCTTCTGGTGGATTATGTGCAGCAGCAAATGAGAAATGGGTTTAGCGTAAATGATTCCATAATAAAGGCGGGCGTAGTAAGATTGCGCCCTATACTTATGACATCCTTTGCTCTTATTGCCGGCATGCTTCCCACGGCTCTTGGGCTTAGCGAAGTAGGACAGTTTAGAAAAGGTATGGGAATTGTTGTAATCGGCGGCGTAATAAGCTCTACTATTCTTACATTAATTGTTGTTCCTGCAGTATTTGAGTATATGGATAAACTTAGACATTTTTTGCGTAGAATTACAGGAAGACCTGAAGAAAGAATGATTGATCATACGGAAGAAGAATTAGAAAATAAATATTTAAAGTAGTATTGTTGTAATACAAAATATTAAAATTGAAAAATCTTAAAAACACATATTGCGCATCTTTTCCGTTTAGAATTAAGTCTATAAGTGAAGATACGGCAAAACTGCAAAAAGATGATTTTATTTGACAAAAGTTCAATATGTTGTGAGGTACTGCAAGATCTCACAAGAGTCTTGATTTTGTTTCACCCTTAGATTTTGCTATAAGTTCCTTTAACTTAACTTCGCTTCGCTTGACTTGACTTAAGTTCCTTTAACTTAACTTCGCTTGACTTTAGAAAAGTCTGTTGTGTTATGGGGATGCTACATTAGCTTGACAACTCAATAGAAAAAATGTAGTATTCTTTCGTAAGCAACAATCAAGCAGAAACAAACAGCAATCAAGCAGTAGCCAAGCATAAACAAGCATAAAATTGTCAAACTAGAGTCAAGCAGCAGTCAAACAGAGTCAAGCAGCCGAAAAGATTCATTCCTTCAAATTGAATCAAACAGAAAAACA
>JAIXNA010000187.1 GCA_020328135.1 Candidatus Endomicrobiellum dinenymphae | reverse complement strand
AACTGCAAGTTTTGTTTTAGTCTGCAAATACCCCAATCTTGCGAGCAACTTACTATATGGAATTTCCACTGTAGAGATTTTTATCATGACTGTTATTTTTCGGTGTCATCGTACATAAATATGATTTTGGAACTATTTTATTAGTATAAAATTTTGATAAAATACCAGTCATGATAAAAATCTCTACAGTGGAAATTCCATATAGTAAGTTGCTCGCAAGATTGGGGTATTTGCAGACTAAAACAAAACTTGATGGTAAAACTGCAAGTCTTATAAAAGAAAATTTAAGTTTAGTTCAAAAGCTTATTAGGCCTAATGTTGTGGCAGCTTTTGAAAATATAACGGTAATTAACAACGAAGTATTATTTGAAAAAGGTTATAAAATAAAAAGCAGCAATGTTGCCGCGCTTTTAAAAAATAGTTTTAAGGCTTACGGCGTTGGCGTAACTATTGGTAATATAGTAGAGAGTAGAAGAGACGAGTATCTCAAGAAAAAAGAAACTTTCAACGCTTTAATCCTCGATGCTGCGGGATCCGTTGCCGCCGAGGAGATAATAACGCTTGCGTATGAGCAAATTAAAACTTACGAAGAAAATAACAATAATTTTATAACGAAAAGATATTCACCCGGATATGGCGATTGGAGTCTTGAAGACAATAGAGAATTTTTAGATTGGATTGGCGCGGAATATATAGGAATTAAGCTAAGCAAGTTTTGCCAAATGAAACCTGAAAAATCAATTTCGGCTTTAATTGGAGTTGCGAAATGACAAAGTAAAAAGGAGTGAGCGCGAAATGGAAAAGCAAAAATTTTTGGAAATATTAAAAAATCGCGTGTTGATAATGGACGGCGCTACCGGTACGGAACTGCAAAAGAAAAAATATCTTGAAGATGTTGTAATTCCTGAAGAATTAAATGTTAAATTTCCTGAAAGAATTTCGGACATTTATTCTTCTTATGTTAATGCAGGGTCCGATATACTTCTTGCAAATACTTTTGGCGCAAATCCTATAAGATTAAAACAGCATGGCTTATTAGACAAAGCCGACGACATAATAAAATCGGGAATAGATTTAATAAGAAAAATATCTCCTAGAACAATTGTAGCAGGAGATATATCGTCAATAGGAGAATATATAGAACCTTTGGGCAGTTTGTCTTTTGACGAAGTTTATAATGCTTTTGCAATGCAGGCATTTTTGTTGCAAAAACACAACGCGGATATTATAGTCATAGAAACCATGACGGAAATAAAAGAAATGAAAGCTGCGATTCTTGCCGCAAAAGACAATTTTAACGGAGCGATTATTGCTCAAATGACGTTTACAAAAGACGGTATTACAGTTACCGGAAGCGATTTAAAAAGTTTTATTGCGATGGTTGAAAGTTTGGGCGTTGATGCTCTTGGATTAAACTGTTCTATCGGTTCAAAAGATTTAGTGGAATTGGTAAAGGTGTTGCGCGAAAATACAAATCTTCCTATATCATTTAAGCCTAATGCGGGAATGCCTGTATTAATAAATCGCGATACCTGTTTTCCTGAAACGAAAGAAGAATTTATTGAGTCTAGTTTAAAAGCTTATTCTTACGGCGTTAATATGTTCGGCGGATGCTGTGGAACAAATCCTGAATTTATAAAAGCTTTGTCCGATGAATTAAAAAATAAATCTCCTAAAATCGCAAAGTCAACAAATAAATATTTCCTTTCTACAAGAGTAAAAGCTATCGACATCAACGAAATTAGAAAGCCTGTAATAATTGGCGAGAGAATAAATCCTACAAACAGAAAAAAACTTCAGGAAGAATTGGTTAAAGGCAGTTTTTCTATGGTAAAAGACGAAGCGCGTTTACAGTCGCAATCAGGAGCAAATCTTTTAGATGTAAATATGGGCGTGCCAAGCGCTGACGAAGAAAAACTTC
>JAIXNA010000186.1 GCA_020328135.1 Candidatus Endomicrobiellum dinenymphae | reverse complement strand
TGTTTTGCCTTTACTAAAAATCTTTTRCATTTGCGCTGCTTAAACTTTTATACGCTTGTGAAAATRYAATCCTTGATATTACATCTATTTGCATTTAGTACAAATACAGCCTACGTTTAGGAGATATTTCGTAAATGCAAATAGATGTAATATCAAGGATTGCATTTTCACAAGCGTATAAAAGTTTAAGCAGCGCAAATGCAAAAGATTTTTAGTAAAGGCAAAACAGCAAGTCCGTTTGAAATAAAACATATACAAACAGATAAATTGTTTGATTAAGAGTTGAAAGATAAAACAATCGTGCATTTTTGGAATTATCCAAGAAGTCCAAAGAGCAATGCTTTTATAGAAAGGTTAAATATATAATATTTACTTTAGTATAACACAAAAAGATCTCACAAGAGTCTTGATTTTGTTTCGCTCTTAGATTTTGCTATAAGTTCCTTTAACTTCACTTAACTTGCCTTAATTTAACTTGCTTTCGCTTAACTTAACTTCACTTGACTTGCCTTTAGAAAAGTCTATTGTGTTATGGGATGCTACAGGGACTTGACAAACTTTTAGAAGTTTTGTTTAATGGATACGTTGTGGGAGCGGGAATTCTTTTTTGTGTTGATTAATATGATAGCAAGTTTAGTAGTTAGAAGGTCGCAAGACTTCGAGTTGGATACCTAGCTAATATGTTGTAATAGCATTAAGCCTTTGCTAAATTGGGAAAAAGTGGGAAAGCAAAGAGGGTGGTGTTTTTCTCTGTAAAAAGTTCTTTGAAAACTAAATAACACGCAGATAAGCGCCTTGTGAAAGAGGTAATCATGTAATTCAAGGGTCATTATGTAAAAATCAATTCGAATAGGAGTCGAGAGACCTTTATTCAAATGAGTAGTATCAGTAATTAAGAGCTTATTAACATCTCTATAATTTTTATGGAGAGTTTGATCCTGGCTCAGAGTGAACGCTGGCGGCGTGCCTAACACATGCAAGTCGAGCGAGATTCTGCAGAGTATCGTAGAGTTTAGCGGCAGACGGGTGAGTAACACGTAGGAAACCTCCCTCAGAATGGGGAATATCTCCGAGAAATCGGAGGCAATACCGCATAAGACCACAGTTTGATATCAAACAGGGGTCAAAGCAGTAGTGCGTTTTGAGATGGTCCTGCGGCCTATCAGCTAGTTGGTGGGGCAATGGCCTACCAAGGCTATGACGGGTATCCGGCCTGAAAGGGTGAACGGACACACTGGAACTGAGACACGGTCCAGACTCCTACGGGAGGCAGCAGTGGGGAATTTTGGACAATGGGGGCAACCCTGATCCAGCGACGCCGCGTGGAGGACGAAGGCCTTCGGGTTGTAAACTCCTTTTGGAGGGGAAGAAAAAAATGACGGTACCCTCAGAAAAAGCCACGGCTAACTACGTGCCAGCAGCCGCGGTAATACGTAGGTGGCGAGCGTTACTCGGAATTACTAGGCGTAAAGCGTATGTAGGCGGTTAGATAAGTCTTTAGTGAAATTTCTCGGCTCAACCGGGAAAGGTCTAAGGATACTGTTTGACTTGA
>JAIXNA010000185.1 GCA_020328135.1 Candidatus Endomicrobiellum dinenymphae | reverse complement strand
ACCGATTCACATTTTATTTCTTTTTTCTTTTTTTTACGTAATTTTTCCATTTTCTCAAGAATAGCAACATCGGTAACAACATCGGTTAGCGCTTTGTTTATAAGTTCGGCTTCTGTAAGTTTTCTAAAATCTTCATTTTGCTTGTTTAACAAAATCCATTCAAAAGAAAGAGCTACTATCTCATATCTTCCCAATTTAGACGACGATATAGCTTCTCCCAATTGCATTTCTGTTGATGTCATTTTTTAATTCCCTTTAGCAAAATATTTTTGATTTTTTACAACTTTATACTCTAAAGACTTTATAATCGTTCTAACCGCATCTACGGCATCGCCTAATTTTTTATTTATCACCAAATATTCATATTTTTGAAGATACTCAATTTCTTTTCTCGCATTATTTAAACGTGTTCCTATTACTTCTTTAGAGTCTTTATTTCTTGCCATTAGTCTTTTTTCCAGTGTTTTAAAATCAGAAGTCATTATAAAAATCATACAGGCTTGGGAATATTGTTTTTTTATGCTCACTCCACCTTGCACATCAATCTCTAAAAGAATATTTTTACCGGATTCTAATACTTTCAGCAGCAAATCTTTTAAAGTGCCATAGTAATTATTGTGAACCTTAGCCCATTCGGCAAACTTTTTTTCTTTAATCATTTTTTTAAAAGTTGCTTCATTAACAAAAAAATACTCTCTGCCGTTTTTCTCGCCTTTTCTCGGAAATCTTGTCGTGTATGATATTGAATGTACAATATTTTTACTGCTCTTAATAACAGCTTTGCATATAGCGGTCTTGCCCGCCCCTGACGGCGCAGAAACGATAACCACATTGCCTGATGATTTTTTCAAATTTTTATTCAACACGTGAAAATCCCAATAAAAGCGCACAAAAAAAGAGAACGGACGCGCAAGAAACATCGGGGAGGCATCGCTTCCCCTATAAACTCAAAGACACATTGGTTTTTCAACAATACTCATTTTACATTGATTTTTCAAAGACTTTCAGATACCCTCAAAAGTACACAAGTACATTCAAAAGTAAATCCCGTACCCAACTTGCGACCTAAGTTTAGCATTTAAAATTTAAAATATCAACACACTTATAGAATATCACACACAACATATTGAATATGCTTATAAAGCGCCTTTGATAGCCCCTAATTAAATCTACATAATCCTTTGTTCGTATTTAACACACAGAGTAGCTAAACCAATCTGTTTTATCGTCCTTTGTGGGAAGTATATGCAGCTTTTAAGTATCCTTTGTATGGATACACATATCTGTAAAACCAGCTACATTTAGAAGTAATGGTAAGTCTCTATTAAACCTGTTGCTGTGGTTTGGCTATTACCTTATATTTTCCTATAGACATAAGCTTCTTTATAGTTTGCTTGGTTCTATAACATATCGCATATCATTTGTTGTTATCTTCAAGCGATATGCTCATGTTTGTCATAATCGTTAAACTTTGAGTCTGTTGATAGTATAGTTAGTTGTCTTTAAAGACTATTCCATTTAAAAATAACTCTAGTTCTTGTTTCATAAGTTAAGTTCATATCTTTCTTGCGAACATGAACAGAAGTTGTGTTTTAGCTCATATTACTTCTTTGTCTTTTTTATTCTTTTTTGTACATGCCATTTTATTATCCTTACTCATTCTCTAAATTTAACAAATTAAACTGAAAAATCTCAAAAACACATATTGCGCAAATACAAGGAATACGATACAAACGGTTTAATATATTACGCGCTCATTGCTTGCAACTACTTTAAATTTCCTAAAATGCTCAATATATTGTGGTGTCTTACAACTATACTTGGCATTTTGTCAGGCCTCTTTGTAAAACACCACAATATATTGCGCATTTTAGGAAATTTAAAATAGTTGCAAGCAATGAGCGCGTAATATATTAAACCGTTTGTATCGTATTCCTTGTATT
>JAIXNA010000068.1 GCA_020328135.1 Candidatus Endomicrobiellum dinenymphae | reverse complement strand
CACCCAATCCATGCCCCGTAGCATGAATAAACTTATCTTCATATCCGAACTCTTTTATAATATTTCTTGCCGATAAAACGGCAAGAAATATTATAAAAGAGTTCGGATATGAAGATAAGTTTATTCATGCTACGGGGCATGGATTGGGTGTAGAAATTCATGAAATGCCTTCATTAGCGTCAAATGCCGAAGGTATTTTTTTGGCGCATATGGCTGTTACAGTTGAACCCGGAATATACATTGAACAAAACTTTGGCGTAAGAATTGAAGACACAATTTTAATCAAAGAAAATGATTGTGAAGTATTAACCTCAGCAGCATATTAATTATTGTATAGTCAAATCGCTTTAAATTGCGCCAACAGCATCTTTGCGCGAGGAATGAACTGACGAAGCGCAACCCTAGCTTGCCACGACTTACAAATGTCGCAAGCCTTGCAGCGACAATGCGACGTTAAAATTTAACAGAGAGCCTCAAAGCGATTTGACTATAGGAGACAAAATGGTTTCAACATCGGATTTTAAAAATGGACTCAACATTTTAGTTGACGGGGAGCCTTACCAGATTATATGGTTTCAAAACCACAAACCCGGCAAAGGCGGGGCTGTAATGCGCGTAAAACTTAGACATCTTAAAAAGGGCGGCGCTATAGAGCGCACTTTTAAATCAGGTGAAAAATTTGAGGCTTTAAGCGTTACAAAAAAGAAAAAACAGTTCTTGTATAAAGAAGGGACCAATTTTAATTTTATGGACATGAACACCTACGAACAGATAACCGTTGAACCGGAGCTTTTAGGTGAAATGGCAAATTTCTTGAAAGAAAATCTTGAAATTGAAGCTATCTATCTTGAAAGCGAACTTATAAGTATAGATCTCCCTATAATAATAGAAATGACGATAGCTGAATCAGAACCGGGAATCAAAGGCGATTCCGTTTCCAATCTTACAAAAATGGCTAAACTTGAAACAGGCGCGGATATTCGCGTGCCTCTCTTTATAAAGGAAGGCGATAGAATAAAGGTTGATACTAGAACAGGCGAGTACGTGGAAAGGGTTAACAATTAATAATGTAAGTTTATTACCGTCAACATTTCTGTTGCGGTCATTATTTAATAGTCCGCGGGAATTTTAGAGATCAACGAGGTTAAAATGAATTCGCAGGAAATTAAAGATTTTTTAAAGTCAATAAGAGATACTGACATTGAAGAAATGAAATATAAAAGCGACGGTAATTCTTTGTATTTTAAAAAAGCTGATGCAGAGCCTGCGATATCAGTTGTAAAGGAAGTTGTTGCAAAAAAATCAAAGGAAACAGAAAATTCGACGCTTATCGCTATCAAATCTTCTATGGTTGGCACATTTTCCGGCAATCAAAACAGCGACCAATTTCTGCTTATCAAAGAAGGCGATAGCGTGGTTGAGGGACAAAAAGTTGGGCAAATTGAAGCCATGAAAATTATTAAAGACGTACATTCTAAAATCAAAGGCAAAGTCATAAAAGTTTTAATTTCAAATGGTCAATCTGTTGAGTATGGGCAAGAATTATTTCTAGTAGATACAAGCAAATAATGTAAAAAAAGAAATTTTGTTTCAGCTTTGTGGAGATACAAATGTTTAAAAAAGTTTTGATTGCAAATAGAGGCGAAATAGCATGCAGAATCATAAGAGCCTGCAGAGAACTCAGTATCAAAACCGTTGCCGTTCATTCGGAAATCGATAGAGAAAGCATGCATGTGAAGCTTGCTGATCAAGCAATATGCGTAGGGCATGCCAGCGCTTTCGAAAGTTATTTAAACATACCAAGCATTATAGCAGCTGCAGAAATTTCCGGCGCAGATGCAATTCACCCCGGATACGGATTTTTAGCTGAAAACACATATTTTGCAGAGGTCTGCGAAGCTTGTGGACTAAAATTTATAGGACCTTCAAAAGAATCTATAGAGCAAATGGGCGATAAAATTTCCGCTGTAGAACTTATGAAAAAATCTGGCGTTCCTACAATACCTGGTTCAAACGGACCGGTAAGCGCGGATGATCCTAAAATTTTTGCTATGGCAAAAAAAATAGGATACCCTGTTATTATTAAAGCGGCAGCGGGTGGCGGCGGGAAAGGTATGAGAATAGTTGTTTCTGAGGAAACTCTTCAAAACGCTATAATTATGGCTCAAACCGAAGCAAAGGCAGCTTTTGGGAACCCTGATGTTTATATGGAGAAGTATATTGAAGAGTCTCATCACATAGAGTTTCAGGTGCTTGGCGACAAATATGGAAGAACGGCATATCTTCCCGAGCGGGATTGTTCCATACAAAGAAGACATCAGAAGCTTGTAGAAGAAAGTCCTTCTCCGTTAATGAGTCCAGCTCTACGAAAGAAAATGGGTAAAGCTGCAAGGAGCGCGGCTATAGCTATAAAATATGTTACTGTGGGTACAGTAGAATTTATTTTAGACAAAAAAGGTCATTTTTATTTCATGGAGATGAATACAAGAATTCAGGTAGAACATCCTGTTACTGAAATGGTTACAGGTATAGATTTGGTGAAAGAACAAATAAAACTTGCTGCCGGGGAAAAACTTTCAATTACCTCCGAAAAAGTTAAAATCCTTGGGCATGCCATAGAGTGCAGAATAAATGCCGAGGATCCTGACACAGATTTTACTCCATTTCCCGGGAAAATTGGCAAGTTATTTTTGCCGGGAGGACCGGGAATTAGAATAGATTCTCATGTTTATTCCGGATATACAATCCCGCCATTTTATGACAGCTTGATTGCAAAAGTTATTGCTTTTGGCTCAGACAGGAACGAATCCATAATAAGGATGCAGAGAGCTTTGAGGGAAGTTGAAATTGAGGGTATTAAAAATACAGCCTCTTTACATAGTAAAATTATGGCAAATGAAATATTCCGCAAGGGAGGCGTAAGTACAGATTTTCTTCCAAAATGTATATTTGAAAGATGAATTCTAGCGCAAAATTAGAGGTGTTATGAGAACAAAAGATATTATTAAAAATTTAATCAGCGAGAACATTGAAGCAAAAAGGAAAATGCTTGAAGACGCTCAGATTGATTGTATTTATAGTGTTGCCAATAAAATTGTTGAAGCGTATAAAAATAAAAAAAAGACAATTATTTGCGGAAATGGCGGCTCTGCTTCAGATGCTTTGCATTTTGCCGCTGAGATGGTCGCGCGTTTTGAAAAAAATAGAGAAGCGTTACCGTCCATTGCTTTGCCTGAAAATATATCTACAGTTACAGCCATTGATAACGATTTTGGTTACGAGCATTCTTTCAGCAGGCAACTTGAAGCTTTCGCTCAAAAAGGCGATATTTTTATAGCAATATCTACAAGCGGCAATTCAATCAACGTTATTAGGGCAGTGGAATCTGCAAAGAAATTAGGGATATTCACAATAGGTATGGCGAATGCTGATGGTGGAAAGATGAAGGATATGTGCGACTTATGCTATTGCGCTCCATCCAAGATTACATCAAGAACTCAGGAATGTCATATTCTTTTAATACACATTATTGCAAAACTTGTTGAAGAGCAGGTCTTTAATTAAATTGTTTGCGCTAACGATGCTAGTTTTTTTAATGCAAAAATATACCCATCAGTTCCTAGTCCAGCAATTTGCCCTAAAGCTACGGGGGCAACATAGGATTTATGTCTAAACTCTTCTCTAGCATAAATGTTTGAAATGTGCACTTCTATCGTAGGCGTAGAAACGGAAGACAGAGCGTCTCTTATAGCTATTGATGTGTGTGTAAAAGCTGCAGGATTTATAATTATTCCAGAAACAGTATTTACGCTGTTTTGAATCTTGTCTACAATTTCACCTTCGTGATTAGATTGAAAAAAATCAATTTCAACATTAAGTTTTTTTGCAAGCAGACTTAACTCTTTTTCAATTTCTGTAAGCGTAACATTTCCGTATATTTCGGGTTCTCTTGCGCCAAGTATATTTATGTTTGGACCATTTACAATTAATATTTTTTTCATTCGGTTGCTCCGGAAAATTTTTTTAAAACATTTAAAACAACGTCGTCCTTTACGTAACTGTTAATCGTTTCCCCTATGTCTTTTGTAAGAACAAATTTAATATTTCCGTCAACCGACTTTTTATCTTTTTTCATGAGCGATAAAAACTGTACGGCATTAAACTTTACGTTTAAATTAAAATGCGACAGTTGCAGAATACTTTCTATTTCTTTGTATGTTTTTTCTTTACATATTTTTAATTCTAGAGAAAGTTTTGCAGCAAAAMGCATTCCTATTGCAACAGCTTCTCCATGTAAAAATTTTTTATATTTAGTAGCTGTTTCAAGAGCGTGCGCAAAAGTGTGTCCGAAATTTAAAATAGCTCTAAGTTCGGTTATTTCTTTTTCATCTTTTTCAACAATTTTAGCTTTGTACGAACAACTTTGAGATATTATATAGTCAAAATTTTCTGAAGATATAGTTCCATTTTCGAGCGCGCTAAGTAAATAATTATAAAATTTTCTATCGAACACAAAAGCGTATTTTATAATTTCAGACAGCCCATTTTTTATATGTTTGGCAGGCAGAGAACTTAAAAAAGCAGTATTAATCCATACAAGTTTTGGTTGATAAAACACGCCTGCAATATTTTTCCCGTTGGGCGTATTTATTGCGGTTTTACCGCCGATGGAAGAATCTGTCATTGCAAGTAAAGTTGTAGGTATTTGAATAAAATTTATGCCGCGCATGTATGTTGCTGCAAAAAAACCTGTGATATCGCCAATAACTCCGCCGCCCAAAGCTATTGCGCAGCTTTTTCTGTTTATGCCAGATTCAAGAGCTTTATTGTACAAGAAAGAAAGGTTTTTTATGCTCTTTCCGGACTCGCCTGCAGGGATAACTGCTGTTTTTATGTTGAAGTCTTGTTGCTCCAATAAATCTGAAAATTTCTGTAAGTATAGTTTTTCTACAGTTTTATCGGTCACGATAAACAAAGAAGTTGTCTTTTGTATTTTTTTAAAAGTTGCTAAAAAATCTTTGTCTAATTGTGAAAGAAGAATATCATATTTATTGTTTTTTAAATTGACGGGTATTATTTTTTTCATGATTTTTACACCAAGCTTTTACGATTTTTGCAATATTAACGCCAGATTTCTTTCCAAATCCATCTCAAGGGCGTTTTTGATTCCTCAAATAATTTAAATCGTGTTCCTTTCCACTACTAAGCGCTGCGCCTATTATTACCTGGCTCTTCAAGTGGAATAAAAACACTGCGGCAGCTTCACTCTTTTTTAAAATAGGTCGTTCTTCCTTAGCAGTCTGCCATCGAACGTTTTAATCGAGGGACGCAATAACAGAGACATTGACGGGGCATTTATATATTTAAACAATGTTTTTATTTCACTTTTTACAAAGTTGCGCGGTTGAAAAAAAATCAGAACACGAAATGGCGGCGGTAGGAATTGAACCTACGACCAAAGGCTTATGAGTCCTCTGCTCTACCTCTGAGCTACACCGCCAACGCGCTAACGTGTGTTAAGATATCGCTTTATGGGGTGGCTGACGGGACTTGAACCCGCAACCTTCGGCTCCACAAACCGACGCTCTGACCAGTTGAGCTACAACCACCAAAAAGAATGTCTCCGGCGTGAGTTGAACACGCAACCTACTGCTTAGAAGGCAGTTGCTCTATCCAATTGAGCTACGGAGACGTTTCTAAGAAGCAGGAGTATAACAAAAAAAATACCTTTCCGTCAAATAAATGATCTGACGGGATAATGTAACTAATAAAAGTAACTGCTGCTGGTATTACAGCATGTATAGATTAAAACACAAATGCGACAAAGTTAAAGTAAAATGTGAAGGGAATAGAAGTAGGCAAAAGAGCGTGCAAATAAGTAACATAAAATATAAAATATCTCAACATAAGAGGCGTTTAAATTAACAAACCAATCTTTTTGACTCCTATTTCCTTATTGCGCTCATCTATAAATATTTTTAGCTCATGTTTGCCAATTTAAACGCCTCTTATGTTGAGATATTTTATATTTTATGTTACTTATTTGCACGCTCTTTTGCCTACTTCTATTCCCTTCACATTTTACTTTAACTTTGTCG
>JAIXNA010000184.1 GCA_020328135.1 Candidatus Endomicrobiellum dinenymphae | reverse complement strand
GATCGCCGCGTAAGAGTCTATTTAAAGGACAAGCTTAAGTTAAACCATTTAGATTCCCACTCTCTGATATACCCAAAAGCATAAGGTTAGGGTATATCAGAGAGTGGGAATCTAAATGGTTTAACTTAAGAGAGATGCCTGATTTTATAGAAGAAGATCGCCGCGTAAGAGTCTATTTAAAGGACAAGCTTAAGTTGGCTTCTGTATCGAAAATTGTCATAGAAAGACCAGGTAAGTATTTACGCGTAAATATTTATACATCTCGCCCTGGTATTGTGATCGGAAAAGGCGGGCAGGGTATTGAAAATTTGAGAAAAGAAATTGAGTCCATGACAGCGAAGAAAACCTTTGTAAACGTTATGGAAATCAAGAGACCTGAAGTCGATGCTCAGCTTGCAGCTGAAGGCATTGCTTTCCAATTGGAAAAACAAATTGCATTTAAAAGAGCAATGAAGAAAACAATTGAAAAGGCAATAACAGCAGGCGCTAAGGGGATAAAAGTTATGGTTGCAGGCAGACTTGGCGGAGCAGAAATTGCAAGAACTGAGTGGCTTAAAGAGGGAAGAATTCCTTTGCAGACTTTCAGAGCAGATATAGACTATGGTTTTGCTGAGGCTTATACAACCATGGGTCAGATTGGCGTTAAAGTTTGGATATTTAAAAAAGAGCTTTTCAAAAAAACGGCTAAGGAACTGTTTGAAGAAGCGAAACTGGTGGGTGCGTCAGAGACAGTAGAACAGACGATAGTTCAAAAGCCGGAGGAACCTAAATAATTTAAGACCAAACGAGGACAGAGGAATTTATATGTTGATGCCAAAAAGAGTTAAATATAGAAAGACGCACAGGGGAAGAATGAGGGGCAAAGCGAAAGGCGGTACTTGCTTGGCTTTCGGGAAATACGGTCTTCAAGCTCTTGAGCCTGTGTGGATGAACGGCAATCAAATAGAAGCAGCTCGTGTGACGCTCGCAAGGTTCATTAAAAAAGGCGGAAAAGTTTGGATCAGAATATTCCCTGATAAACCAATTACAAAGAAGCCTGCCGAAACGAGAATGGGCAAAGGTAAAGGCGACCCTCTGTTTTGGGTTGCGGTAGTAAAGCCTGGAAGAGTAATGTTTGAAATGGAAGGCATTCCGGATGCTGAAGCGAGAAAGGCTCTGACGCTTGCATCGAATAAACTTCCTATACATACAAAAATTTTAGTCAGAGCAGATATTTGAGGGTACGATGAAAAGTAAAGATTGGAATGAAATGAAAAATATGACGGATATTGAACTCGGCGCAAAGCTTAATGAGTTACAGAATAAGCTTTTTAAATTAAAATTTCGCCATTTAACAACGCCTGTAAAAAATCCTCTTGAAATTAGGGGTATCAGAAGAAACGTAGCAAGAATTAAAACGCTTATTGCTCAGAAAAAAGAGTCCAAATAAGATAAAAATAATAGGAAGGAACAATGTCAGAACGTGGAAAACGTAAGTGTCGTACAGGCATAGTTGTAAGCGATAAAAGCAATAAAACAAGGTTGGTTTCTGTAGAGAGAACATATCGTCATTCCTTGTATGATCGCGTGATTCGCAGCAAAAGTAAATTTGCTGTACACGATGGGAAGAATTCTTCTCATGTAGGGGATACGGTTAAAATAATGGAATCGAGACCGTTGTCAAAAACAAAGAGATGGGTGTTGATTGAAGTTGTAAGTAAAACATCGGAAATCTAAAAATGAAAATTTGTCGAAGGATAAAAGAATGATACAGGAAAGAACTATTTTAGATGTAGCAGACCTTTTGTAATTCTGGAGCAAAAAAGATTCGTTGCTTCAGAGTTACAAAAGGTTTGAGACACCGTTACGCAAGTATTGGCGATATAATTCATGCGTCAGTTCAGGATGCATTGTCATCAAACTTAACATAGGTTCCGTCGGTCCGACGAATTTCTTTTACCGTGCGAACCACTACGGCTTTCATTTTTTAATTTCCGATGTTTTACTT
>JAIXNA010000067.1 GCA_020328135.1 Candidatus Endomicrobiellum dinenymphae | reverse complement strand
ACTCGCGAACATAAGCTCGCCCCCCCGTTGACTGACTCTCAAGACTCTACAGATGCCAAGGTAGCGAGCTTATGTTCCCTAACAGACAAAGGCAAGAGAGCTTGCGCTGAAAATCCCAATCTGTCTTCTTATTGCAAACTCTCTACAGAACAACAAGAGAGAGCTTGCGCTGACTCTTGCCTTAAATATCCTGCTAAGCCGTATTGCAATATAAACGCCTTGCAGAATGAACATGAAAACTCTGACCGCAAGCAAGACAAACCTCAATCTTCGGGATGGTCAACTAAAACTTGGGTGATTGGAAGCGTGGTTGTTGGTATTTTGGTAGTTGCTGTTATAGGCGTTGTTGTTTATATTCGCGGGGGACGCGCTTTTGATAAAATGCCACCGGTTGATAGAATTATTAATGATGATTATTCACCATCTGTTAGGTTTCATATGCTGGCAAACAATCTTTTTAGACACATGAGGTATGGTTTTAAGCCTAGCCCATTCCCATTGTTGGAGGAAAAACTCCTAAAAGATGGTAAGGATAAGGCGATAGCGCCAATGACTCTTAAATCTAGGGAAGTTGTAGAGGGTTTTCTCGCTAAAGATCCAAAGGGATTTCCATATGACCCGATTGATGTTGAATATTATATGAATAACTTCAGTGGCAGACTAAATTATTTAAGCAGACTGCAGAATAATGTATATTTTATCCATAATAATCGTCTTATCGATAATCTAACGTTGCCCGAAACTCGGGAAGATGCTGTGCAAGAAATAGAGGTTATCGCTGGACAACAAAAACTTATGGGAGATCTTCGAACAGATGCAAAAGAAAATCACAGCGAGATATCGCCATTTACTCGTTCTGCCGCCATGTTTAAAGGAGTTGAAAAAGAGTATCTCGAGAGAAGACGTAGATTACTTTTTGCAGCTCTTGAATCATCATATTATCCAACGTTAGAATAAATTATAAAAAGTAGCAGTCTATAGTCCTTACGCGAACTACCGCCCAAATGAAAAACTACTTTAGAGCGTAAGAGCGATTGGAGAATCGTTATGATAACTGTGTTGTAACAAACTACTTTTGTTTTGTTAACTCTTTTGTTTCTTTACTTTTTTCTTCGGTTTTTTCACTTCTTTCTTTTGTGGTTGTTTCATTTTAGTCCTCCAAAAAATATATTCAAATTAATTCTTAAATTATTGTTACGAACTATTCTGATTTTAGCATTCTTTGTTCTTTATAATTTATAATAGATTTAACTATAGTCAGACCCTCTCTTTTGAAAAGAGAGGATTTCCGTTAGGTAGTAATTTTTGTATGGTTTTGCTCATCTTCTCAAATCACTTAAAACGCCGAAAAAAATAATAAGAATTTGTCCGACCTAGAGTGTGAGATTACAATGGAAATGCGCTCAACGGCAAGAACTTTTGATATTTTTGTGTTGTCTGACAAAAGTACGCGATTTGACAATGCAATCAAAAAATTTTATATTGATCTAACATTTTTGTATTTTGGAGTGTAGATGGTAAAGTCTAGAAGAATAGAATCTCTAAATAATTTAAGCGCATCCCTTGAAAATTATCTTGAAACTATTGCGATGTTAAAAAGAAAAAAACATTACGCGAGAATTGGCGACATTGCTAAATCTTTGAATGTTAAAAGTCCAAGCGTTAATGTTGCAATTAATTTTTTAGCTGAAAAGGATCTTGTAATACACGAAAAATATGGGTATGTTGATTTAACCGATAAAGGCGAAAAGATAGCTTTGGAAGTTCAGCGAAAGCATGACATATTATATCAATTTTTACGTAATCTATTATCTGTAGACAGCGTAGTTGCCGATAAAGAGGCTTGCGAAATCGAACACTTAGTCGGCGTTGAGACCGTTCATAAATTGGAAAGGTTGCATACTCTCCTAAAAAAATATTTCCTTACAAAAAGCGAAGATATTGTGAATTTAGAAGAATACTTAAATAAATAGAAAGAATAGGATGGCGATAAGTTGATGGGAATGTGTTTTTATGACAACAAGTTAGTTTAAACTAAAATAATTATATATAACTAAAAGGGGCTGACATGGAAGTTATAAAAAGAATTGCAAAAAGTATCTATGACTATTGGCGTAAGCGTTGGATAAAAGCGCATTTTCAAAGATTCAAGGCGTTTAACCGCTGTCTTCAACATAATAGTATGGCTAAATTAAGCAGCGCGGTTCCGGGCAGCTATAGATTTGTTGTGGCATATTGTGATGAGAAGCTAGGGCGCAGACTTCTTGAAATGGGTTTTGTTCCTGGCGAAGAAATAACTGTTATAACAAATACAGGAGCCAAAGGCAGCATAATGATTAAAATAAAAGAATCAAAAATTGCTTTAAGCAATAAAATTGCAGATAATATACTGCTAAAAAGGAAATAGTACATGGAAGAAGATAAGAATATTAAAGTTGCTCTTATTGGTAATCCCAACAGCGGAAAATCTACAATTTTTAACGAATTGACGGATTCCAATCAATGTGTTGGCAATTATCCTGGGGTAACAGTAGAAAAAAAAGAAGGTTCAAAAAAATATGAAGGGTACAATATAAGTTTCATTGATTTACCTGGGATATACAGTCTTTCTACATATTCTGATGATGAAGTTGTGACGAGAGATTTTTTGCTTAAGGAAGAGCCTGATGTTATAGTTGATATTATTGACGCTGCCAGCCTTGAACGCAACCTATACTTGTTCACGCAGGTTGTAGAACTTGATATTCCCATAATTATTGTATTAAACATGGCTGACATTGTTGAATATAATGGTCAGAAAATTGACGAAAAAAAACTCTCAAAACTATTGGGTATTTCTGTTGTTGTTACCATCGGAAACAAAAAAAAGGGGATTGGGGAACTTCTTGACTGCATAATAGAAAATTACTGCATCGGAAAAGATGTGGGTAAAGTTTTTGAAATGTCGCAAAATGCAAAAGTTGATTATGGGGATGACATAAAAACTGAGGTTGACAAACTTAAGGTTCTTATAGCTAAAGACTCGCTGTTGTCAAAATTTCCAAAAAACTGGCTTTCAATAGCGCTTTTAGATAATGATTCTTCGGCATTAAATTTGATTTCTAAGGCGAATAACGTACAAGAAATTTTAGCGCAGTTTAAAAAAAGTAAAAACCACATTAAAGAACATTTTGGTGAAAAAGCGGAAACTGAAATAGCCGATAAACGTTATGGTTTTGCAAATTCTGTTGTTAAAACTGTTGTTCAAAAAACAGGACAGAAGAAGATAAACATAACAGAAATCATAGATACCTTTGCGCTTAATAGATACATGGGAATTCCAATTTTTGCATTAGCGATGCATATAATTTTTAAATTTACATTTACTTTTTCAGAACCTATGACAAATCTTTTCAGTTTATTTTTTAAATGGTTTGGCAGTACGGTGGCAGGAATTATACCTCCGGGAATTGCGCAATCCTTGATTGTTGATGGAATAATTGGCGGTGTTGGCGGTGTGTTGGTTTTTTTTCCTCTTATATTATTTATGTTTTTTGCAATTGCATTTTTTGAAGATTCAGGATATATGGCAAGGGCTGCTTTTATAATGGATAAAGTTATGAGCAGGTTCGGTCTTCACGGGAAATCTTTTCTGCCTCTAATGCTTTCAACTAATGGATGCGCAGCGCCTGGTCTGCTTGCTACAAGGATTTTGGATTCAAAACGTGATAGATTAATAACAATGCTTGTCGTGCCGTTTATGATATGTGGAGCAAAACTTCCTGTATTTGCTTTGATTATAGGCGCTTTTTTTTCTGTTAAATACCAAGCGGGCGTAATGTTTTTTATGTATGTTTTAAGCGTTGTTATAGCTTTAAGTATTGCAAAGCTGTTAAATAAAACAATCTTAAAAGGAGAGACCGCTCATTTTGTTATGGAACTTCCGCCGTATCATATGCCTACAATTAAAGGACTGCTTTTAAAAATGTGGGAAAGGAGCTGGATGTATGTTCGCAAGGCCGGCGCCATAATAGTTTTTATATCAATTTTAATATGGGTCGCGTTTGCATATCCTAAAGCCCCAATAGACGTAAATTTAAATCAGAATGAACAAGCTGCCTTACAGGTTGAATGTAGTTTTGCAGGAAGAGTCGGAAAGGTTATTGAACCTTTTTTTAAACCCATAGGTATGGATGGCGGCAGGGCAATTGCTTTGATAGCTGGTTTTGTTGCTAAAGAGGCGATAGTAGGCGCTTTGGGTACTATTTATGCCATAGGACATGATGAAGAAAATTCACAATCGTTGAAAGACAGAATTGCGACTGACAAAGACTGGTCGCCTCTTAAAGGTATAACTTTTCTTATTTTTTGTTTGATATACGCTCCATGCGTTGTGTCTGTAGCAGTTTTTTTTAAAGAAACAGGTTCAAGCTATAAATGGCTTGCGCTGCTTGTCGTAGGTAACACAGTGTTCGCATGGCTTGCCGCGTTTATCGTTTTTCAGATTGGCATTTTTTTAAAAATCGGCGTCAGATGATAGGGAAACGTGTGTTTTTAAAAGAGGCGGATGTTTTTGAATCCAACGTAAATCGTCATGTTATTCCTTGAGTTTTAAAGTACTCAATTGTTTTTACAAGACACTCTTCAATGCTGATCTTTGGTTCAAAATTAAGTTTTTACGCGCAAGCGTTAAATCTCTGCGCGTCTGTGTTTTGGGCCATCTAAAGGAAGAGTTTTGTTTACAATAACAGATTTCGAATTTGTAAGCTCCATAATTCTTTTTGCAAGTCAGTTAATAGAAAACTCAAAATTCAACCGCTATATTACGGGCCCTCAAAAGAGTTTTCGCTAAACAACATGAGTATGATACTTTCTACAATATCATCTACGTAGCAGAAAGAGCGTGTTTGTTCTCCATTACCATACACAGTAATATTGTTATTGGCAATGTCCTGAATAATAAAATTTGACACCCTCTCCTATCGTTTTTATCCATACGCGGACCGTAGGTATTAAAATTACGTATGACTTTTATTTTTGCGTTGTACTTGTACTTACGTTCGTAATCAGACATTAGCGCTTCCGCAACGCGTTTCCCTTCATAGCAACAACTGCGCATTCCACAAGGATTAACATTGCAGAAGTAGCTTTCTTGTTGTGGATGTACAAGTGAATCGCCGTAAACTTCGCTTGTTGAAACCTGAAGAATTACAGCATTACGCCTTATGGCAAATTCAAGCATTTTTTTGCGCCTTTATAACATGTATCAAGCGTAAAGATAGGATCTTTTTGATAATGTTGCGCGATGCGCCGGGCATGCAAAATTGAGAATATAATCAATCTTGTAGCTATATGTGATATATCGCATATTGCGAAATATCATCCTCAATAAAACTGAAAATGAGGATTTTGCGTTAAGTGACTTATGTTATTTTAGAGCCTGTATAGAAATTATCAATTCCTGCCACGCTGTATCCATCCTAAGCATATATTTTAGGATTTCTGAATTCATTACACACTCCGTAATAAATATAAGAGCGTCGGCTCCATGTAGCGCATCATCATATTGATTGGGGGGGCGGTGGAAGGAATGAATCCTACAAGTTCTTTTAGACTGCTTGACTCTGTTTGACTGCTTTTATGTTTGTTTCTGTTTGACTACTGCTTATGAGAGAATGCTACTTCTTTTCTACTGGGTTGTCAAATTATCGTAGCATCCCATAACATAATAGACTTTTCTAAAGGCAAGTCAAGTTCAAGCCAAGTTAAGGCAAGTTAAGTGAAGTCAAAGCAAGTGGAGTGAAGTTAAGTTAAATAAATTCAAGCGAAGTTAAAGGAACTTGTAGCAAAATCTAATGGTGAAATAAAATAAAGGCTTTTGTGAAGTCTTTTTGCGTTATACTAAAGTAAATAATCAATCAAATGATTGTTGATTATATTGTAGTATCTCTTGAATTTGCTGTTGACTTGTATTAACTATCTTATTGTTGTACTATGTGAAATCCAATGACAATAATACTCAAATTGCATTGCCTTGTACTAATTATTTTGTTACTATGCCATGCGTTAGCATAATTAACATACTTGAATTTATGTTTAAGAAACGCATAGCATAGTAACAAAATAATTAGTACAAGGCAATGCA
>JAIXNA010000183.1 GCA_020328135.1 Candidatus Endomicrobiellum dinenymphae | reverse complement strand
AAGTGAAGCTAATTGTTATAGCATGTAACACAGCATCGGCTTTTGCGCTGCCAATTTTACAAAAAACCTTAAAAGTTCCTGTTATAAGCGTAATAGAACCCGGATCAAAAGCCGCCGTACATGCATCAAAAAATAAAAAAATAGGAATCATAGGCACAGAAGGAACAGTACAAAGCGGAGCYTATCCAAAAGAAATAAATAAAATTAAAAAAACTAACGTATATCAACAGGCATGTCCATTATTTGTACCGCTTGTGGAGGAAGGTTGGACTAATAGTGAAATTACAAACAGTATAGTTCAAAAATATATAAAGCCTCTTCTAAATAAAAACATCGATACTCTTGTTTTAGGTTGCACGCATTATCCTCTTCTAAGAAAAGTTTTAGAGAAAAATATAAATAAGAACATTGTTCTTATAGACTCTGCAAAAGCTACGGCCCATGAAGTAAAAAATGTTTTAAATCAAAAGTCTTTACTTGCAGACGGCAAACAGAAAAATTTTTTAAAATTTTATGTAAGCGATAATCCTAAAAAATTTAAGACAATAGGCAGAAGGTTTTTTTCTAAAAAAATATCAGATGTAAAAAAAATAGAAATGGAGTAAATATGAAATATAAACTTTCAGTTACAAAAAGTTTTGCTTCCGCTCATTGCTTAAGAGAATATAAGAGTAAATGTGAAAATTTGCATGGACATAATTGGCGCGTAAGAGCGACTTTCTTTGGAACAAAACTGAACAATGCAGGTATGCTGATAGACTTTACTGATATAAAAAAACATTTGGACAATATTATTGATTATTTAGATCATAAATTTTTAAATGAGATATCTCCTTTTGATAAAATTAATCCCACAGCAGAAAATATAGCATCATTTATCTTTGAACAGCTTCAAAACATGGAAACCGAAAACGCAAAAGTCTGCGAAGTAGAAGTTTGGGAAAGTGAATCATCCTCGGCAACTATTTATAAGGATTAAAAAAATGAAAAAAGATAAAAAAGCGGTAATTTTATTTTCTGGAGGATTAGATTCTACAACAGTTTTATATTACGCATTATCTAAAGGATACAAATGCAGTTGTTTAATGTTTGATTATGGTCAAAAACACAATAAAGAGCTTAAGTCTGCCGTCAAAATTGCAAAGACTGTTAAAGTCAAATACTCCATTATTAAAATCAACTTTCCATGGTCCAACGACGCGTTGACAAATAAAAACAAATCTGTTCCCGTTCATAAAGTTTTACCCAAAACAATTCCTCCAACTTACGTTCCCGGAAGAAACACATTATTTCTTTCTTACGCATTGTCTGTTGCGCAATCTATTAACGCGCAGGTAATTTTTATAGGCGTTAATGCCATAGACTTTTCAAATTATCCAGATTGCGCTCCTAACTTTATAAAAGCATATAACAGTGTTTTAAAAGCTCTTAAAACAAAAATAACCGTTCAAACTCCTCTTTTAAAACTAAATAAAGCGCAGATAATAAAACTCGGGGCAAAGTTAAATGTCCCTTATAAAAACACATGGACATGTTATAACAGTTATAAAAAACCGTGCATGAAATGCGATTCTTGTAAGCTAAGAGCAAAAGGTTTTAAAGAGGCAAAATTCAATGACCCTGCCATTGCATAAAACGCAAGCCCCTTTTTATGAACTTTTTTTCTCTTTTCAAGGAGAAGCTTTATATACAGGATTACCTCAAATTTTTACGCGTTTTGCCGGATGTAATCTTAAATGCAACTATTGCGATACCGCATATTCAACGATAATATCTAAAAAAGCAAAATATTTAACTGTTGACGAAGTAATAAACAAAATTGATTTGTTATATAAAGAGAATAAAAAAAAATTTGTTTTTGGAAAACCGTCAGTTGTTTTTACAGGCGGCGAGTCGTTGAATATGCGGTATCGCAATAGTTGCATTTAAGATTACATCCGGCAAAACGCGTAAAAATTTGAGGTAATCTTAAATGCAACTATTGCGATACCGCATATTCAAC
>JAIXNA010000182.1 GCA_020328135.1 Candidatus Endomicrobiellum dinenymphae | reverse complement strand
TATTAACTCTAACGGTTTTTGAGTAGGATGGTTTTGCCTTTCTGGGTCTTGTTTATGAAGACGAGTAATTGACCCTTTTATGGGTAGCGGAACAACTGCCATATCAAGTATAAAAAATAAAAGATGCTATGTAGGATTTGAATTAAATCCTGATTATTGCCAAATGATAGAACAAAGAATAGACAAACATAATAAAGGCGAGAAATCTTTATTGAATGCTGTTGAAGATGATGTAAAAATAACTAATTTTCAACAGGCTATGAATTTATTTTAATTTTAATGTCTTTGACGCTAACGGTGTAAATACTCTTATGGATAAAATGCTAACTTTTGATGAAATAAAAAATAATTCTGAAATACAAACATATCTTGAGTTTACGGATAAAGCTTCTGCCATGGGGGAATATAAAGAACATGGTGTAAGACATGCCTTACGTTCTGCCGAAGTTACAGGTCAAATTTTAAAAGATTTAGGTTATAACGAGAAAGAGCAAGAACTTGCTAAGATTGCCGCGTATGTTCATGATATAGGTAATGTGGTTGGAGAAGAATATCACGATCAAAGCAGCGCAGTAATGTTTTTGAATGTTCTTAGCAAGAATAGATATAATGTAGATATTCTTACTGTAACAGTCGCCGTAGGGTGTCATGAAGATAAAACTACGAATCCCGCGTCTCCTGTTGCGGCAGCGCTTGTGCTTGGCGATAAATCTGATGTACATCATGAAAGAACGCAAATCAAAGATGCGCTTATTAATAAATCCGATGTACGTCATGAAAAAATACGAACTAAATATTCGCGTTATATTAATAAACATGAGAGAATACTTGATGCTTGTAGAAAAGTTGGCGTTGTTGCAAAAAAAGAAATAATGACTATTGAGCTGCGTTTGGAAATTGATACTAGCATATCTTCAGTTATGGATTACTTTGAAATATTTATGGCAAGAATGAACCATTGTAGAAAAGCAAGCGAAGTTTTAGGATGTAAATTCGAACTATATATCAATGGAGACAGATATTCATAATGGAGTGTGGTTCTTACCGACTAATCAAAAAATCGTCTGAGTGCAAAGCAAGGCTAGGGGAAGTTTATACCGCAAGAGGTATTGTTGAAACCCCGGTATTTATGCCAGTGGGAACGCAAGGGACGGTTAAGGGCATTGCTATTGAGTTTTTGCGTGGGACCAGCGCTCAAATAATATTGGCAAATTCATACCATTTATATCTTCGTCCGGGAATCAATATAATAAAAAAAGCTGGCGGAATACAAAAGTTTAGTTCTTGGAATAAGCCTATGCTTACGGATTCCGGCGGATTTCAACTTTTTAGTTTAAATGACATTAGAAAAATTAGCGAGGAAGGCGCTGAGTTTAGGTCGCGCATAGACGGATCTAAGCATTTTTTTTCGCCTGAAAAATCCATGCAGGTTCAGAAAGATGTTGGCGCGGATGTCATAATGTGCTTTGACGAATGTACGCCATACCCCGCAGACTACGAATGTGCAAAAAAATCTATGGAACTAAGTCTCAGATGGGCTAAGAGATGTAAGGAAGAATTTTATAAAGATGATTCTTATGAAACACAAGCTTTGTTTGGTATTATACAGGGATCTACATATAACGATTTAAGAGCAAAGAGCGCGCAGGAAATGTTAAACATCAATTTTACAGGCTATGCAATTGGCGGACTTTCTGTAGGAGAACCAAAAGAATATATGCATGAAGTTTTAGAAAATACTTTGTCAATTATTCCTGAAAATAAAGCGAGGTATCTCATGGGTGTCGGAATGCCGGAAGATTTATGGGAAGGGATTGAACGCGGAATTGATATGTTTGACTGTGTTATACCTACAAGAAATGGCAGGAATGGACAGGTTTTTACAAGCCTTGGGAAAATTAACATAAGAAATGCGGAATATAGGGAAGATTTTAGCGCTTTGGATCCGGAGTGCAATTGCCCCGCCTGTGTCGGATATTCTAAAGCATATTTGAATCATCTAGTCAGAGCGCTAAGAGCGCTAAAATCTTC
>JAIXNA010000066.1 GCA_020328135.1 Candidatus Endomicrobiellum dinenymphae | reverse complement strand
TCTTCGTTTCAATATATCAAACTCAATATCTTTTAAAATGATTTTAAAAGCTTCTTCAATATTGTTATATTCTATTACATTTAAAGCGAGATCAGAAAACCAGTTTCCATCCTCCAGAGACAATTCGTTTAATATCTCTGCATCGCTAAAACCCAACATCATTAAATTAAAAACTTTCTTGCATCTTGCATCTTCAAAAAAATTACCGCTGATTCTTTCTGCATAATCTCTATTATTTAAAATAAGATTTAGAAGATTTTCTTCTAAAGACATCGAAACTTTTTTATCTTTAACAACTCGCAAAGTTAAACTTTTCTCATCATTATCTATATAACCCTTGAACTTTAACTTTTGCTTCTTTTTAAACTCTTCCCAGACTGCTTCTTCATCAACATTTAAACATTGAGATATAGTTTTTATCCATTCTCTCTGAATAATAACATCAGAACTCTTTGCCACAAAATCTAAAAGATTAGATATAGCCCTGGCTTTTATCTCAGGAGAACTTTTCTTCCCAACTGAAGACAACTCTCCATATACTCTTGCAATCATAAAATCAATTGTATTTTTTGAACTATCTTCAAGGAGCTTTAAAAAACTTTCCCTCCCGTACTTATTGAGATACTCGTCGGCATCAACATTTTCAGGCAAAGCGGAAACTTTACTTTCTATGCCATTTTCAACCAATATTTCAAGAGATCTCTGAACCGCAGTTCTACCAGCATTGTCGGAGTCAAAAAGCAATGTAACGCTATCAGAATATCTTGCAATTAACTTTGCATGGCTTTGAGTAAAAGCAGTACCAAGCGATGCAACAGCTCCGTTTATTCCAAATTGCTGTGGAATAATAACATCCATATATCCTTCGAGGACAATAATTTTCCTTTCTTTGCGAAGTTTAGGCAAAGTTTGAAATAAACCGTAAAGATTTGACGATTTTGAGTAAACAATCGTTTCGGGAGTGTTTAAATATTTAGGGTCTTGATTTGCAATAGTTCTTCCGCCAAACGCCACCACCCTACCCTGGACATCAAAAATGGGAAAAACAACTCTTTCCGACATATATTCAAAAAAAGCGCCGCTTTTAGTTTTTGTTATCAAACCTGCCTTAGAAAGATCATCCGTCGTAAAACCATTTTTTAAAGCCGACTGTATAAGCCGCCCTTTAGAAGCAAATCCAAGTTTAAACTTATTTACCGTTTCGCGCGTAATTCCGCGTCTTTCAAGATACTCTCTCGCTTTGTTAGCGCTTGAGCTCTCGAGTAAATACCTATGATAGAACATAGCCGAATTTTCCAAAATGTCAAGTAGTTTTGTTTTTTCAGACGTTCTAACTATATCTTGCTTTGTTTCTTGAATTGCTATATTTGCTTTCTTAGCAAGTTTCTTTACAGATTCAATCCACGATATATTATCAGCAAGCATCACAAACTTAAAGACATCGCCGGCAGAATTGCATCCAAAACATCTAAAAATACCTTTTTCCGGACTCACAACAAAAGATGGAGTTCTTTCGTCATGAAAAGGACAGCAGGCTTTCAAATTACGTCCTGCCCTTTTTAAATTTGGTAGATACTCCATTATCACAGATTCTATATTATTTGCGAGTTTTACTCTTTCAATAATATCTTCAGATATGGTCATTTTATCTTCTAAATCTTCTAAAACCGGAACATTCTATAAATTCAAGTTTTTCAGAAGTTCTATTCTCAAGTTTATCAAAAAGCAAATTTAGTCCTAAATTATCAGACGAAATATGTCCGGCTAAAACAATATTTAGATGGTGTTTTTCCACATTTTTTACACCTTCGGAACTTAAATGCATTGCAATTACAGTGCCCACACCGGCAGCTTCCAATTTTTCAAAGGACTCAAGAGGTCCTTCTGTTCCACCCGTCATATCTACAAAAACCTTGCCACATCTAGAATAATCGCTCCCGCTTAAAATAAACGGGGCATGTCCAATTTCTATCGCATGCTGATACTCAGGGAATTTATTTAACAATTCAACTATTTCTTTTAAATATGTAGGACTTACTGCATCTATTTCTTTTTGCAAAAATGAGGCAACATGATTATCTGCAACGCTGTGAGCCGTCATCAAGGGTATATTTAAAAGTTTTGCAGCATCATAAACTCTTTCATTGTTTTGAGGAAGCACACTTCTGTGTACTTCTCTAATTCTTTCGGCAACTATTTTCTCAGTAATATTTATAGGAATTCCCTGTTTATTTAAAATGTCAGTCTGCATTCCCAAAACATTGGAAAACGTAGAACGGGCATATCCTTCAGGATGATGAGCTATAATCAAATCAATTTTAGAACCTGAATTTATAAGATGTTTTGCAAGCAAAAGTTCCTGTGTTTCTATATCTATTCCCGCCATAACAGTTTTGACTTCAATATCTCCATTACCGTATAGGATTCTTGAATCGTAATAAGGATTTGTAAGACTTTCTATATCGTAATTCTCTTTCTTCTGACTTGAAAGAACATTGTATTCTTCTTTGCGTTTTAACAAATCAAGCTCTACAGCGTCCATACCCCTTGGGTCTGCTTCAATTCCTTCCTTTACAAATATTTTTTGTATGTCTTTTAATTTCATTTTCCACCATCTTTAAGATAAAAGGGAGCACATGTCGGCAATGCAGCTAAACACAATCCCCCTTTTTTTTATTTTTACCTATTTAGACCATCTACTATCTTTAAGCATTTTACGACGGATTTTTCTTTTTGTCTCTGCAAGCTTTTCTTTCTTCAAAACGCTTGGAGCTTTGTAAAATTCACGTTTCTTTATTTCTTGCATCACTCCGTTTCTTTCACATTCTCTTTTAAAGCGTCTTATAGCTTCTTCAATAGGCTCGCCCTCTCGCACTTTAATATTGACCATTTTTCTAAAACACCGCCTTTCTTAAAAAAGATTAGTTTAAACTTTTAACTACAGCCAACTAGCTCTATACTGCTGTTTTAAATTATCCAGGAGGCCAGCCAAACGAACGACCGCCAAGGAGATGATAATGTATGTGGAAAACTGTTTGTCCGCCATCAACTCCGCAGTTACTAACCAGACGAAATCCTTCTTTCATCTCGAAAAATTGTTTTGCAATTTTTGCCGCTACAACTTGAATATGCCCCAATATTCTCCCATCCTCATCCGTAACAACATCCAATCCACTTATATGCTTTTTAGGAATAATAATTACGTGGACCGGTGCTTGAGGACTTACATCCTTAAAAGCAAAAACTTCTCCGTCATCATACATTTTATGAGAAGATATTTTTCCAGCACCTATCTTACAAAAAATACAACCCTCTAGCATTTTAACCTTATTTCAGCTATTAAGAATGTAGAAAACCCGCGAAGTGTAACAGATTTTACAGAAAATAGCAAATGGCTGGACAGACACACCGCTTGCATTATCCATCCTTATTAAAAAATTTCGAAGCCATTAAAATATCCTTGAAAACTTGCGCTTTAAGAAGTTCAACAGTCGCAAAATTTTTTTCGTTTCTTATTTTTTTTAATAGTGCAACTTTAGTTTTGGATTTTTTCCATACGCCTTGAAAATCAAGAATATGCGTTTCAGGAATAATGCTATTTCCTCTGTTAAAAGTAACGCGAGCGCCGATGTTCGTAATTGAAGGATATATCCGTTCACCCTGCGATACAAGACTTAAAAAAACTCCTTTGGGAAGAAGTTTACCGCTATCTACTTGCAGATTCACCGTTGGACAACCAAGCTGCTTGCCCATACCATTTTCTTTAAACGGCATCCCTGTAAAATAATACTTTCCACCTAGCAATTTCTCCGCTTTTTTTAAATCGCCTTTTTCAATCAGCATTCTTATCTGTGATGACGAAATTTTCTTTGAGGCATGCTTCAAAGGTTTTATAATATTTACTTTTACATTGCTATTCTTTGCTTTTCTCTCAAGCCAGCTAATATCGCCTTCTCTATTTTTACCAAAAGCAAAAGTAGATCCGCATATTATTTCTGAAACATTAAGAGTATCGCGTAAAAATTCATCAAAAAACTCATCGGGAGTACACAATAGAACTTCTGAAGGAACCTCTATTACAAAAATTTCGTCCATGCCAAGAGATTTTATTGCCTCTAACTTTTCTTCAAACGTCGTAAGCAAACCGTTGACTTTCCTTACGGGTTTTTCAAGTACAATTACTATACTTTTAAAATTGTTTTTCTTTGCGCCAAATAAAGTCTTGCTTATAAGAAATCTGTGTCCTTTATGTAACCCATCAAAAGTTCCAATGGTTATTATTGATTTTGTAGTCATTTTGCTAACTCTAACAATTTCTCATAAGGCGTTAATTTTTCCATTATTTTGCCGAGACTCTCCAAATCATCAAAACTTAAAGCATTTTTGACATCAAAAACACCTATAACATCTCTTCTTAAAGTTTTAACAGTCGCTCCACACCCTAGAAGATCGCCTAAATCTTTAGCCAACGTCCTTATGTAAGTACCGCTGGAACAAAACACTTTCACATTTAAAATATCATGCTTGTAAGATAATATATTAAACTGTTTTATGGTCACTTTTCTTGGCTTTCTTTCAACTTCAATACCTCGTCTTGCAAGTTCATAAAGTTTTTTACCATTGCGCTTCAATGCAGAATACATAGGAGGAATTTGTAAAATTTCACCTCTGAATGTTTCAACTGCTTCTGCAATTTTTTCAATATCTACATCTAAAATACTACTCTTAGAAATTATATTTCCATCCAAATCCCCTGTGTCCGTAGTTATTCCCATAAGAAAAGAACTTGTATAGATTTTATCTTTTTTCATAAAACTGCCCTGCAATCTTGTAGCTTTACCAATTAAAACCAGCAAAAGACCGGTAGCTGAAGGATCCAGAGTACCGCAATGACCTGCCTTTCTAACATTTAGAATTTTTCTTATTTTATGAGTAACTTTGAAAGAAGTGACGCCTGACGGCTTATTTACAAGCAATAACCCTGAAATATTATTATAGTTTTTTATCATTAAATTTCTCTTCTAGAACCTCGCTAATTATTTTTATTGTAGTTTCTATATCCTCGTTGATTGTACATCCCGCGGCATTTTTATGACCGCCGCCGCCAAACCTGCTGACAACGCCGAGCGCATCAAAATTTTTTACCGAACGACAACTAACCTTAGTTGTTTTCTTGTCAATCTCTTTAAACACGCAACCGATTTTCACACCATTTATTCTTAAAGTATAATTTGAAATACCTCCTGAATCGTCAGAACTTAGCCCGCTTTTTTTAAACATATCTTTTGTTAAAACAATATAAGAAACTTGACCGCTTAAAATTGTTCTTATGCCGTACAAAGCCAGCCCTTGTAATTTCAACGCGTCGATAGAAGTATTCTCATAAATTTTTTTATAAATTTCATTTACCTCTACGCCGCGCTCCATAAGTTTTGCGCAAGCAATGTGAGAATTGGGAGTAGTATTTAGCTGTTGGAAACGACCTGTATCTGTCAAAATACCGGTGTAAAGGCTTTCCGCTTCATTTTTTGTTAATTTAATCCTCATGTACTCAAAAATATTAAAGATAAGTTCTGATGTTGATGACGCTGACGGGACAATATAATTAACATTGCCGAAATTTGTGTGTGTTGAATGATGATCTATATTGATTATTTTTTTCGCTTGTTTAGCGGCAATAATGTCGCCCATTCTAGAAAAGTCAAGCGATTCCAATATTACCGCGCAATCAAAAATATCAGTTGTTTTCGCCGACATCTTTATTTTATTTGAACCTTTAAGAAATTTTAGAAAATCCGGCGACCTATCGACGCAATAAACGCGAGCTTTCTTTCCATTTCGATTTAAAACAGACGCGAGCGCCAAAGCTGACCCTAGGCTGTCGCCATCAGGTTTTACATGCCCAGCAATAAAAAACGTTTTTGATTGTTTTATTATCTTGGAAATTTCTGCAATCTTTTTTTTGTCATGTGAATTGATTTTATTTTGCACTATCAACTCTCCATTGTAGATTATTTTTCTTCTTCTATTTTTTTAAGTATATCAAATACTTTTGTCGCTCTTTCGTTGGTATCGTCATAAACAAAAAATATTACGGGAGTGCGTCTTAAATTTAAACGCAAAGCCAATTGATGCCGAACTTCTCCTGTATTTCTTTCTAAAACTTCATCTGCTTTTTGCTTATCTTCTGCCGAGCCAAAAACTGAATAATAAATTTTACAGCTTAACAAATCGTCGGTAAGTTTTAGACCCGTAATTGTAACAAGCCCTGAATCCAAATCTTTTATTTCTTC
>JAIXNA010000181.1 GCA_020328135.1 Candidatus Endomicrobiellum dinenymphae | reverse complement strand
AGAAAGATAAAAAACGGCTTGATGTTTTGTTGTTTGAGAAAGGTCTTGCTGAAACTCGTACAAGAGCGCAGGCTTTTGTAATAAGTGGAAGTATCTTTGTAAACAATCAAGTTCAGTACAAACCGGGAACGTTAATTGACAATAAGAGGAAAACCCCTCGCCCTACATACTCTACCCGATAAAAACATTCGAGGATAAACTCTAGGCTTTGCCTGCCATCCCCAATACCTCGTCAATGCCGTTGGGGCATTATCGCCCCTTTTAAAAAAGTGGAATTAACGACGAAGAGGAACAAAGAAATGTCGTCTGAAACAAAACTGCGACGGCAACTGACAAAATATATATCTTTCATGCGTTTGTTGCGCGCTATGTATGGTCAAGCAATTTTAAAGCTCTTTCAGTCATGTTTTCAGATGTTAAACCATATTTTTCTCTCAAAGTTTTTAAACTTCCGTGCTCTATAAATTTATCAGGAAGACCCATGCATTCAACAACAGCGTCGCTGCCATATAAAACTGCTTTTACGCTTTCACCAAAACCGCCTATCAAAGCGTTTTCTTCAACAGTAATAAATTTTTTGGTTTTTAACAACATGTCGCTTATTGTTTCAACATCAAGAGGCTTTAAAAATCTCATATTAACAACGGAAGCCTTTATGTTTTTTTCCGAAAGCAGTTTAGAAGCCTGCAGACTTGTGTCCACATGATTACCCAGCGCAAGAAAACAAATATCATTGCCTTCTTTTAAAACTGTGGCTTTACCTATCTGCAATACGCGAGCGGTCTTATCTAACATAACTCCGATACCCGCTCCCCTTGGATATCTGATAACACAAGGTTTATTTGAACTCAATGCTGTTTTTAACATGTGTTGTAATTCATTCTCATCGCATGGCGACATAATAATTAAATTTGGAATATAATTTAAATAAGACAAATCAAAGGATCCGTGATGCGTTCCGCCATCTTCTCCCACAAGCCCTGCCCTGTCTAAAGCAAAAACAACAGGAAGATTTTGCAAAGCCACGTCATGAATTACACTGTCAACTGCTCTTTGCATAAAAGTAGAATATATAGCGCATACAGGTTTCATGCTGTCCGCCGCCATGGCGGCTGCAAATGTTACGGCATGCCCCTCTGCAATGCCAACATCAAAATATCTGTCGGGAAAAATTTGCGCAAATTTATCAAGACCTGTTCCCTCTGGCATAGCTGCTGTAACAGCAACTATTTTTTTATCAGCATATGCCAACTTTATAAGAGTATTTGAAAAAACTTTTGTGTATGTAACAGCATCGGTTTTTACTGTTTTGCCGGTTTCGATATCAAATTTCCCTACACCGTGAAACTTTACAGGGTCTTCTTCCGCCGGCGTGTAACCTTTACCTTTTTTTGTAATAACGTGCAAAAGAATAGGGCCTTTCATATCTTTGATATTGTTTAAAATAACGATTAAATTATTTATGTCGTGCCCTTGTACAGGTCCTATATATGTAAAACCCATTTCTTCAAAAAGCATACCCGGGAAAAGCATTACCTTTGCTCTTTTTATAAGCTTTCTAAACGACGATCCAAAACCGTGAAACCTGCTTACGGTTTTCATTACTTTTTCTTCAACTTTTCTTGCAGCGCCTATCGTTAAAAGTTTTGCAAAATATCCTGCTACAGCTCCAACTTTTTGCGAAATAAACATTTCATTGTCATTTAATATTACAAGCATATCTTTCTTTAAATGTCCAGCATTTTGCAAACCTTCAAAAGCAAGTCCGCCTGTCATGGAACCATCGCCTATAATAGCGACCACTTTGTAATCTTCATCTTTTAAATCTCTAGCTACGGCAAACCCTAAAGCTGCTGAGATTGATGTTGAAGAATGTCCCACGCCAAAAGCATCGTAATTAGACTCGAAACGATTGGGAAACCCGCTTAGACCGTTATGCGTTCTTATAGTTTTAAATTTATTTTTTCTTCCTGTAAGAATCTTATGCGCATAAGATTCTTACAGGAAGAAAAAATAAATTTAAAACTATAAGAACGCATAACGGTCTAAGCGGGT
>JAIXNA010000008.1 GCA_020328135.1 Candidatus Endomicrobiellum dinenymphae | reverse complement strand
AGTTGTCAATATAAACAACGATAATATAATACGGCTATATATACTTTCGCATATTCATTTTAAACCATTCCTTTTAAAACATTTATTACTTATTCTACATTTGGCGTAACATCTACGACTTCTGCTTTGAGAGATTATTTTACATAATCTCATTAACTTGTCTTTATTTCTATTTTCCATCTCAGTTTGGATAAATTCATTGCGTAGTTCTGCCGTTAAACCAGCTTTCAACTTATTGTGAATTTCTGCTAAAAGCTTCCATTCCTTGCATTCGTTAGACGACATGTAATTTGTAAAGCGAACTTCTCGAAGGTTTTTTGATTTTGTACTTGAAAGTAGTAATTGTATTTTCTCAGGTTCATACTCTTCTTGAAAAACAGAATGAGGCTGTCGCTGAAAATCAGAAGCGGCTGACCCAAAAGACACCTCATTATCAAAATCTATTGTATCGTTAAACTTTGTCGGCATAGTCCTCTATTATCTCTTCAAGTGGCATAGAGTTACTGTGTTTTTTGTCATTTGTATTAAAGTATTTTTTCCAAACCTTGTCTGCGTGCGATATGTCAACTAATCTAAAATCACTAACTTTAAATATTTGAGGTAGTAAATTTTTAACAAAATCTTCGGCATCAGGATTTGATGTAAATATGTTTTTATGATTTAAGCCATCAATGTCTTTAAATCTATATACTTCAGGCAACACGGAACCATAAACCCAAGCCTCTATATCGGCTTTATATAAGCCGCCAGTTTTTTCACATCGGAGATAATAGGATTCAAATTATTTTTCATATCCGTTCTCCTAAAGAATTATATGTCTCACAAAACTGCCTGACTTAACAAACAATTAAACATATCGCATTAACTGTCGATTATGGTAACGCTTTCTAGTAGTTTTGTCAAACAAAGAATTGTAAGCAAATTTGTAAGCAGAAAATGTTAAACTTGATAGAAGTTGATAGCTGTTGACATGTTTAATTTGTACAATTTCTCGTCAATAAAAAGAGTTAACACCGGCATATCGTCGATATTTCAAAAATGTCAAAAACGCTGCCAACGGGATTTGAACCCGTGATCTCCGCCTTGAGAGGGCGATGTCCTAAACCGCTAGACGATGGCAGCATGAACAGCAGGCGCGCTGTTTCAATCGCTAAACAAATTCCTGAAAATGGTGGTTATATATAAAACGCGCTTATACTTCAATCAGAACTCATTAGAACTTATAAAAATTGATCTAACAATAAATCATACATACTGCTAGCCCGCCCATGGCAGTTTCTTTAAACTTACAGCTCATATCGCGACCGATTTCTTCCATGGCCTTTACTGTAGTATCGAACGATACTAAGTTTGTATTGGAGTCTTCGTTTTCCGCTATCAGCGCTGCATTACATGCTTTTACTGCTCCAATTGCGTTGCGTTCGCGATACACGGAATCTGCACATATCCTCCTACAGTGTCGCATGTTAATCCAAGTTGATGTTCCAAAACAATTTCTGCTGCGTTCTCTACAACTTTCACAGAATATCCTTTTGATTGGGCAAGCATGGCCGCCGCCATTGCGGTCGCAACGCCTATTTCTCCTTGGCACCACCCTACTTCGGCTCCTGCAATACCCGCGTTATTTTTTGCAATAAAGCCTATTGCCGCCGCCGCTATAAGTCCGGATCTTTGAGCTGCAATATCAAGATGAAAATGTTCTTGCATAATCATAAGTACGACAGGTATTACCCCTGCCGCGCCCCGCATGTTGGAGCGATAACGATAGTATTTCCAGCGGCATTTTCTTCAGCTACGGCATAAGCATCCAGCAAACATAAGTACTTATCAAATGTTCCTAGAGAATCTGCGCGTTCTTTTAATCTTTTTGCTTTTCTTTTTAGACCCTATATGACCGGGTAGTGTTCCTTCTACTGCAACTCCTCGCGCTGCCGTATCTTTCATCATGTTTATTATGCTGCCCAGCTTAGCGTTGATTTTTTCTTCGGATAATCCCGAAATTGCCATTTCATTTTGTATAAGCAGTCTGTGCAGATGCAAATCTTTTTCTTTAATTTGCAACAACAATTCTGCCATATTGTTGTACGGGTGAGGAGGCATCACAATTCTTGGAGCCGTCCAATTTTTCCACTGAAGAAACCCACCGCCGATAGAATAATATTCCCACGAAAAAAGAATATATTTTTCTAATGGATCAATGGAGTCTTGTAAAGTTACGACTTTCTCATTACTGAACGAATATTCTTCTGACAAAAGATATATTATAAGCGTATTGTTATATGGGAAATTGTGGTTAACTGCGCCATATTCAATATTTTTAAGCCCTATATTTATCTTTTTACCGCCCAAATCTAACACGCACTTTTCTTGAGGAATATTTAAGAGATCGTTTAATAATGTCGGAGGACAGGTAGAAGGATCGTTGTCCATAAGCCCAGCTATTACAGCGCGATCTGTACCGTGACCTTTACCCGTTGCGGATAAAGATACAAATAAACGTACTCGCAAACCCTCTGCTTGAGCAAGAATGCTGCAATCAAGCATTTTAATGCGTCGCGAGAAATCTACACCCGCTTTTATAGGTCCAATGGTGTGGGAACTGGAGGGACCGGGACCTGTCTTAAACAAATCAAATATTGACGTTGTAATTATTTTATCAGAATTTGCTGGCACAGAAATATCCTTGTAGTTGATATACATACTACATAATTTGACCGACGAAATATCCGACAATAGTAGATATGCCCATAATAAAAACAAAAGCTGCTAATTTTGAACGATATATACGAAGCCTTGGAATTTTCTTCATCAATACAACAGGCATTAGGTATGCGTACATGGCAATAATTGGCGCAGATAAAGCTCCAATTATAGACAAAACAGATGGATTATATACTGCCAAAACCCATAACAGCGTAAACAAAATAGAGGTGCTGAGTAACTTTATTTTTTTTACATTTAAAGTTTTCTTAAGTTCATGGTTTTTCCAAGTTGCAAGTTGCAGTATAATGCCACATAATCCTTCTCTTGTTCCTGTAAAATGTCCAAAATATGAACTTGCTATAGCAAGAAACGCAATAAAAGGTAAGGTATATAAGAACATAGATGAATTGTAACCCAGAGATATTGCAGTTAACGCGTCGATATTCTCTTGCTTGGCTTTAATTAAAATTTCAGGAGTTGTGGAGAAAACAAGAGAAAAAACAAAAAACATAACAAAAAACAGCAAAAGAATAGAGTTCCACCTAACAACTTTATCAGAATGTTTGATTGCGTCGYCAATATTGGCATATTGTTTTCTATAAAAAGCGCCTAAAGACGAACATATTGGCGAAAAATTCATTGCAAAAACCAGAAGCGGCAAAAGTAGCAAAGTATTTTTTGTGAAAGCTCTTGTTGTGATGGGAGTATGGAAAACAGACATATTCCATTCAGGTATTAAGTATATTGATATTGCAAGCAAAAAAAGAATTAAAGGGAAAGTAAGAGCAGATGTAATTGCAATCATAACTTTTTCGTTGCAAAACAATACAGATGTCATAATTGCAAGAATAATAAATGTAAGCAAAGGTCTCGATACTGAAATAATATGCATTTGGTTTATGAGGAAAGCATTTATAAGATTGGTTAAGCCTGTGGCATATCCCACGCATATAGTTATGATTGATAAAAAATATAAAACGGAAACAATCAACCCGGCGGTATGACCTAAATCGTGTTCTATAGCGCCTACAATGTCTGTTTCTTTCTCGCAAGACGCTACAATCCTTGTAATACCTCTATGTGAAATGTATGTAATCGGAAAAATGACAAGCGCCAGAAAGATGATTGGCCAAATGCCGCCAAGCCCCGCTTGAATCGGTAAAAATAAGATGCCTGCCCCAATTGCGGTCCCAAAACATGTTAAAACCCAACCTCTGTCAAGATTGTTCACTCGTTAGCCCCTATTCCCTCATCATTTTTACGCGAAAAAACGCTGAAAGACGTGACTAAATCCTCAGCGCCTTTAACATCAGCATAATTGTATTTCGTACATTCATCATCTAATAAAACTTTTCTTCATTTTTGCACATTGGCGCATCATGGAATACTTTTGCGTCAATGCACGCAGCAGAGTCTAATAACTTTTTTGAGTTTTGTCAAATTTATGCATTGTGTAACGCCGTAGCAATTCTCCTTTCTTTGATTTGAAAGGAGTGGCGACGAAACTGCCGGGAAGGGCATTGTTTGTCTAAAGTTTTAAGAATTTTCATTTTAGTTTCCTTTTTCATTCTAATCCCCATGCGGGATTAGAGTAATATATTTTGCTCTTTTTTGATGTCGTTTTACATGATGTGATACGCTTTTTTGATTTTCCAATCAATATTTGGTAGAATCCTGTCATGGTCATGAGATTATGTAGGTTGCAAAAAAAGAGCGAAGAACATGCCCGTAAAATCTTTACTTTTAAACAAAACAGCTTCCAAGTAAAAAAGTTCGCCTCTGTTCCTTTTAATCAACGTGTCGTTTTTACCCCTCACTGTATGCGAAATGTTGTGGTTTGCACTGCCGTTGAAAAGGATAGCTACTACATCTGCAAAGAATGCGGCAGCTGCAAAATAAACGATATAAGCAAGCTCGTAAACAGTTTAGACTATAAAGCTCTTTACGTTGTCAAAGGAGGAAGAGCTATCGGTAAAATTATAAAAGAGCAAAAACCGAAAGCCATAGTTGGTATTGCCTGTTTTTTTGAGGGAGATCAAGCGTTTAAAATGCTCAAAGAAGAAAATGTAGCGGTGCAGTTTGTGCCACTTACAAAAGACGGGTGCGCAGCCACAGATACAAACTTAACGGAAGTTGCAAAGGTATTGAAATATGGTTAAACTAAAGTGTTAGCAAATAATTTATCTAAACGTGGATTTCTCGCTATGCTCAGACGACTGAGAAAGAGAAGAGCAAACCCGCAAGGCGTCGACTAGTCCGCAAGGCATAAGCTTAATGATTAGCAATAGAGGAGCTTCGCTCCAAAGGAAAATGTAGCAATGACAACATTAAAATTTAGTGAATTAAACTTATCAAACGAAATAATTAAAGCGGTTGAAGATTTGGGTTTTGAAGAAGCTACGCCCATTCAAAGTCTCTCCATACCTAAAATGATGAAAGGTATAGACATTATAGGTCAAGCCCAAACAGGTACAGGAAAAACAGCAGCTTTTGGTATTCCTGTCTTAGAAAAAATTGACGTAAAAAACAAAGTTGTACAGACAATAATTTTATGCCCTACTAGAGAACTTGCAATACAGGTTGCAGAAGAGTTAAAACTTTTCTCAAAGTACAAAAAGGGTATTAATATAGTGCCTGTTTACGGCGGACAGCCTATTCAGAGGCAGATTGCCGCTCTTCACAAAGGAGCGCAAATTGTCATAGGTACGCCTGGCAGAGTTATAGATCATTTGGAACGCAAAACATTGAAACTCGGCACAGCTTCTACTGTAGTTTTAGACGAAGCCGACGAAATGCTTGATATGGGATTTAGAGACGACATAGAATTAATTCTTAAGAGTATGCCTGAAGAAAGACAAACTGTTTTTTTCTCGGCTACGATGCCTAAGGAATTTCTGTTCCTTACGAAAAAATATCAGTGCCGCCCCGAAACTATAAAAGTTGTCAGTGAAAAATTAACCGTGCCTTTAATTGAACAGTATTATTTTGACATTAGAGAACATCAAAAACTCGAGGCTCTTACAAGATGCCTTGATATGTACGCCCCAAATCTTTCTATTGTTTTTTGTAATACAAAAAGGAGAGTTGACGAAATTACTTCTTCTCTTCAAGCAAGAGGCTACGCTGCAGATGCTCTTCACGGAGACATGAATCAGTCGCAAAGGGACAGAGTGATGACAAAATTCAGAAGCGGGGCGATAGAGCTTCTTATTGCTACAGATGTAGCAGCTAGAGGTATAGACGTTGACGATATAGATATGATTTTTAATTATGATGTTCCAAAAGATGATGAAGATTACGTGCATAGAATAGGCAGAACAGGCAGAGCTGGAAAAACCGGCAAAGCTTACAGTTTTGTTTCAGGCAAAGATATTTATAAGTTAAGAGATATTCAGAGATATACCAAAGCAAATATTAAGAGAGTTCAGGTTCCGTCTCTTGCCGACGTTGAAAACACAAAAGCAACAATAATGCTTGATAAAATAAAAGAAGTTCTAAAAGAAAAGGATTTAGAAAAATACACAAGAATGGCAGAATCTTTAATTGCAGATGAAACCACCTCTTTAGATGTCGCGGCAGCTCTTTTAAAAATGATGTTTATTTCTGAAAAGAAAGAACAAAAAGCAGACGTTTTTGCAATCGCCTCAAGCAGCAAATACTCTGACACCGGCGCAGGAAACAGCAGTATGGCAAGATTATTTATCAACATAGGCAAAAAAGATAATGTAAGAGCAGGAGATTTTGTAGGAGCCATTGCCGGAGAAACAGGAATAAGCGGCGATTCTGTAGGAAATATTAAAATTTTAGAGGCTTTTTCTTTTGTTGAAGTTCCTCGAGATCAGGCTGACAACGTAATTAGCGCTTTGCATTCAAGCAATATTAAAGGAAAGAGAGTTTTGGTTGAACTTGCAAAGGGAAATAACGGTTCTTCATACGGCGCAGAAAAACGTTCTGGTTACAAAAATTTTTCAAGACGTATAGCCAACTAACTTTATGGAAGATAGGACTAACTTTTATGCCACTATTTGAATTTGTTTGCAGAAAATGTAACAAAAAATTTGAAGTCCTTGTTTTTCGTGAAGATTCTGTAATCTGTCCAGAATGCCAAAGCAATGAAATTGTGAAGCAGTTTTCCAGTTTCGCAGCTAAATCATCTCTATCAAACTGCGCTGACGCGGATTCGTGCCCGGCAGTTTTAGAGCGCAAACATAAATGTTCCAGTAGTTGCTGTTGTCGCTAAACCGGGGGATTATGCAAAAATTTAGTTTGCAGACATTGTTGGTGTTTTCTTTTGGGTTGATATTTGGACTCTTCATGAAATTCTCATTTGAGGTTCTTTTGGCATTACTGGTCGCATTAATCGCCGTATTTATTTACACGATGCAAGATGCGGCAGGACTGAAATATGGTCAATGTTCTCAGTTTATAATTGTATCTGCAACTCTATATTTAACGGCATTGTTACTTTCGTTTTATTCTATCGTAGTCCTTGTTTTATTTGTCGGTTATGAAGTTTCCAACAAAAGGGAATTGAGAATTATGGGTTACAGAATGCTGCCATTTTTTATTATTACACTTCTTCTATCGCTTAAAAAAATATTTTAAGTTAATAGCGCATGATGAACTATCTAAAAGAAGACACCATTACCGCGTTATCAACTGCTGCCGGGAGATCCGCGATTGCAGTTATTCGTTTATCTGGACAAGAGGCATTTCAAGTTATAAGCAAAATATTCCAAACCAAATCTAAGCCTGAGCAGCAAGTTAAACACGGATATATTGTTGATGGCGCAGAAAAAAAAGATGAAGTTCTTTGCGCCTTTTTTACAGCGCCGCATACATATACGGGCGAAAACTTAGTAGAAATTTCTGTCCACGGAAACACCTTAATAATCAATGAGATTTTAAATCTTTTATACAAAAACGGCGCAAGACCGGCAGAACCAGGCGAATTCACCTATAGAGCGTTTTTAAATGGTAAAAAAGATCTCGCAAAAGCGGAAGCCGTATGCTCTTTAATAACAAGTAAAACCACGACATCTGCAAAAGCTGCTTTAAATAATGTCAGCGGTATCTTTTCACAAAAAATCAAAAATATTAGAGATTCCGTTACAAATCTCATCGCCTTTATGGAAGCAAATTTAGATCATCCTGAAGAAAATATCATGTTTTTATCTCGTGATGAGAAACTTTTGAGACTTGATTCGTACATAGAAAGTATTCAAAATCTTTTAAATTCCTATAGAGCAAGTAAAATTCTGCAAAACGGGATAAAAGTTGCAATCATAGGGAAGCCAAACGCAGGGAAGTCCTCTTTGCTTAATGCAATTTTAGGCAAAAATAGGGCAATTGTCACAGATATTGCAGGAACTACAACAGATGCCATTGAAGAGACTATTGACTGTCACGGTATTCCGCTTACAATTATGGACACGGCAGGTCTTAGGGATCATGCTGGTAATTCAATTGAATTTTTAGGACAAGAAAAAACCAAAGAAATTATCGCCTCTGCCGATATGTTAATATGGATGTTTGATACTTCTTCACAATTAGATCAAAACGATGCGCAGATTGCAGATTTTTTGAAGAAATCAAATTTAAATACGCCCGTTATAGGCGTGTTAAATAAATCCGATTTGCCTTTAAACTCATCTTGTGACATCGACTCAATTTTACAATCTAACTTTTCTACTGTCATAAAAATTTCCGCAAAAACTGAAACCGGCATTTCTAAGTTATTAGATGAGATTGCAAAAATCGCAGGCGTTTCAGATTATTCAAGCGATTATGTGATGATAAATTCCCGTCATTTTATATTATTACAAAACGCTTTAGACACCTTAATAAGAACAAAGCAAGTATTGACTGCAAAAGATGCCGACGAAATTGCATGTTTTGAAGCGGTGTCGGCACAGGCAGCATTAAACGAAATTTTAGGTATTAATGTTAAGCAAGATATTTTAGATACAATTTTTTCAACCTTTTGCATAGGAAAATAAAATGGGTTCAGATTACCTAGAATTAGGCAGAGCGTTAGGTGATTTTCGCTCTAAACTGACAAAAAACAAGAAGCAAAAGACAAAGGTTTTTATGCTTTGATAAAAAATTTCCAAAATTTTTAAAAATTCGATAGAAATCTTAAAAGATAGAAAAACTAAAGGTTTTTAGAGATCGCTATTTTGTAATGCCTTTCTTCTTGGTAATACTTAATCTAATTTMGTCTTTATTGTGTTTTGCCTTGCTTTATAACAACATGGGGTTTGTAGTGTTCTTTTATGAAACCTCTTATCCCTTCTTATATACTGCTGTGTCTTTTACGTTTAGGTCTTCTACCGCCATTTTGTAATCCATGTATCCCAAATTCCTTATATTTCTTTTACCATTTATATAATGTCGCTCTTTTTATCTTTCCATACTTTAACGCTTCTTTTAATCCAAATTCTTTATAACATTCCAATACTTTAAGTCTTTCTTTTATTTCTTTTGATAATTCTTCCGCATGAAAAATGTTTTACGCTAACTGGGAAAATATCTTTCATGTGTCTGTCGAATTGCTTGGTTTATCTTGTTTTTCTTATTTGTAAGAATCTATAAAATATGTAAACAATCGATATCCAAACAGGCAAAGCAATAACCTGTTTAGCCATTCCAATTTGCGGCAAGGCCATAATAACCAAAATAAAAATTATAAAGACAAGCGTTATATACCCTGAATAAGGATAAAATGGAGCAGGGAACAATGTTTTGGGATTTTTCTGTTTAAACTTTACATGGGACAAAGTAATCATTCCCCAGTTTATAAGAATGCACACAACAACAAAACTTATAATTATTTTAAGCGCCTCAAGCCAATTTGGAATAAAATAATTTAACGGTACTACTGAAAATGTTATTGCGCTTGATAACAATGTCGCGGCAAAAGGAATGCCTCTTTTATTTGTTTTAGCTAAAACCTGTGGCGCATTGTTTTGTAAAGCAAGACCGTACAACATGCGACTGTTACTGTAAATGCAGCTGCTGTAAACAGATAGCGCCGCAGTTAAAACTACAAAATTTAATGCCTGTGCCGCATATTTAAAACCTATCTTATCAAATATCATTACAAATGGGCTATCGAATATGCCTAAATTGCTCCAGTGGCACAACGACAAAAGCACAGCAAGAGAGCCTACGTAAAAAATCAAAATACGAAACACAACTTGATTTATAGCTTTAGGAATTGTTTTTGACGGGTCGACGGTTTCTGCGGCGGTAATACCGATAAGCTCTAATCCGCCAAAAGCAAATGTAATCATCGGAAGAGCTGTCATAAGTCCCATAAGCCCGTGAGGTAAAAATCCACTAAATAGAGAACTGCCCACATGAGATCTTACAGTTGCTGGTTGCCACAAATTTTTAATAGAGGCTCCGGGAACTAAATTGGGATCAAAAAATAATATATAGCCACCTGCTAAAATCATGGCGCAAATAGCAAAAATTTTTATAGATGAAAGCCAAAACTCAATTTCGCCGTAGACCTTTACGGTTGCAAGATTTAAGAGATTTATTATTACAAAGAAAAACAAAGCTGTTTTCCACGTTGCCAAATTTGGAAACCAATATTGCGTATATGCTGCTACTGCTATAAGCTCTGTTATACCGGCAAGGGCATACCCAATCCAATAATTCCAACCTGCCAAGAAACCTGGAAAATCTCCCCAATATTTACAAGCAAAATAACTTGAAGAGCCGGCAGACGGATCTTGAGTATTCATTTCACCAAGTTGGCGCATAATTAGAAAAACGATAATTCCCGCAATTAAATATCCTAAAAGTACGGATGGCCCCGCGGCAAAAATTGCGCTTCCTGCTCCCAAAAACAAACCTGTGCCGACGACTCCACCGAGCGCGATAAATTGTATATGCCTATTTTCAAGGTTGCGTTTTAAATGACTTTTTTGAAGAGAATTCATAGCTCCGCTTTTCCTCCTTTGCTGATTTTGTACCATACATATATAATCAATATCCAAACCGGCATCGCCACTGCCAATTTTGTCATGCCAAACTGGGGCGCTGCCATAACGAGAGGTATAAAAGCGAGAAATGCAATGGTAATATAATTTGAATACGGGTAAAACGGAGATGGAAATAACGTTTTATGACGGTTAAGTTTTTTATATTTTCTGAATTTTAAATGAGCTATCGGAATAATGCCCCAATTGATGATGGACCCTATAACTGAAAAACTTACAATTACTTCAAAAGCGTTCATCCAATTTGGGAAGAAATAATTTAAAGGCACTACCAAAGATGTTAATACCCCCGATAAAAAAATCGCGGATGTTGGGATACCTCTTTTGTTTGTTTTAGCAAAAATTTGCGGCGCGTTTTTTTGCAAAGCAAGACCGTACAACATGCGACTGTTACTGTAAATGCAGCTGTTGTAAACAGATAACGCCGCAGTTAAAACTACAAAATTTAATGCCCACGCCGCATATTTAAACCCAAGTTTATCAAACACCATCACAAACAGGTTGTCCGACATGCTTAAATTGCTCCAATGGCATAATGATAAAAGCACAACAAATGTGCCTATGTACAAAAATAAAATAAGAAGCATAACCTGATTTACAGCCTTAGGGATAGTTTTTTCAGGATTTTCTGCCTCAGCAGCCGTGAGACCAATAAGCTCTAGGCCATCAAAAGCAAAAATTATCATAGGGAAAGTTAGAACAAATCCAACAAATCCGTGAGTAAAAATCCCGCTAAACATCTTGTCGCCTGCGTGAGGTCCGACGGTTGCTGCGCCCCACAAATTTTTAATAGAAGCCCCTGCAATCAAATTAGGGTCAAAGAAAAGTATGTACCCGCCGGCTAAAATTATTGCGCATACTGCAATTACTTTAACAGACGAAAACCAAAGTTCTACTTCACCGAAGGTTTTTACAGTTATAAGATTAGTCGCGTTTACTAGTACGAAGAAGAACAAAGCAATTTTCCAAGTTGCTATATCAGGAAACCAATATTGCATGTATGCTGCCACAGCGGTAAGCTCTGCTATGCCAGAAAGAATATATTCAGCCCAATAATTCCAGCCTGCTAAAAACCCCGGAAATTTGCCCCAATATGTATAAGCAAAATGACTTGAAGATCCTGCAGAAGGTTCATTAGTACTCATTTCGCCAAGCTGACGCATAATTAAAAATGCTACAATCCCTATTAATAAATACGCTAGAATAACAGACGGTCCGGCTGCAGAAATTGTGCTTCCCGCGCCTAAAAAAAGACCGGTGCCGATTATTCCTCCCAGAGCAATAAACTGAATGTGACGACTTTGAAGCTTATGTTTCAAATTTTCCATGAGTAGTACTCTCCCATTTTTATTAGTTAAAACGTATCCTCTCCAATATATTTTTTATTGGCGTGGATGTGCTTTTGTTTTATTTTTTTACAATTTTATATCCCATATGTACAATCAGTATCCAAAACGGAACAGCAACAACTTGTTTGACCATTCCAACTTGCGGCAATGCTATAGTGGTTAAAATAAAATATAAAACGCGAGCGTAGCATAATTGGAATAAGGGCACAATGGCGATGGAAATAAAGTTTGGTGTTGTTCTAAAATTTTTTGCTGTTTAAATTTTATATGCGACATCGTAATTAATATCCAATTAATAAGCACACAAAACAACCACAAAACTTATGATTATTCGAAAGACATCAAGACCATCGCGGAAAAAATAATTTAACGGTCAACCGAAAACGTTAAAATAGCAAATATAGTTGCACAACAATTGGAACGCCTTTCTTTGCGTGGTTTTTGTAAAAAGCTGCGGAGCATTATTTCGTAAGACAAGCCCCGCAGCATACGACTACTGCTGTAAATACAACTGTCATAAACAGAGATAAAGTTACAGTTAAAATTACAACGTTAAGCGTCCACGCAGCATATTTAAACCCTATCTCGTCAAAAACCAACACAAAAGGACTGCTTGCCGACTGCGAGTTGCTCCAATGGTATGGAGACAGAAGCACAGCAACAGATCCTATTATTTTGTTGTATAACCTGCAAAGGGGGTTTTTAATTTTAATGCAAAACGCTGTCTTTTTGTGTTGTGGTAAACCAAATAATCTACCAATAATCCGTTAAACTCTTCTTGACTGCCCATTAATACCTCATTATTATTTATGTGTTGTGGTAAACCAAATAATCTACCAATAATCCGTTAAACTCTTCTTGACTGCCCATTAATACCTCATTATTATTTA
>JAIXNA010000065.1 GCA_020328135.1 Candidatus Endomicrobiellum dinenymphae | reverse complement strand
TTCTTTGTGCAAAAAAACACGTATTCTCATTATAAAACTTGGCGCGATTGGCGGCGTTTTAAGAACAACTTTTTTACTGCGCGGCTTAAAAGATATCTATCCCGAAAGCGTAATATCTTGGATTGTAAATAAAAATAATGCGCTTGCGCTTGAACATAAAAGTACTGAAATTGCAAATGGCAGGTAAATAGCTGGATGAACTACAAACTGTGGTTTTGGGTTGTAAATATTGCTTCAACAGCTCTTAGACTTCTCGTAATAGGCAAAATCGGGCTTACCGTAAATGAAACGCATTATTGTTGGGTTTATACTAAGTTTTTGGATCTTTCCTATTTTGATTATCCGCCATTTATAGCATATTTAATAAAAGCAACAACGCTTATTTTCGGCAACAACGAATTTGCTGCAAGATTTCCAACCGTAGTAATTTTCTTTATTGCAAGCTGGTTTTTTTTTATATGCGCAAAAAAACTTTACAACGAAAGGACTGCTTTTACAGGAGTTTTGCTCTTAAATGTTTTGCCTGTGTTTTCATTTCTTGGGTCAGTAATTGCCGTACCCGACTCGCCCCTTGCTCTATTTTGGCTGTTGTCATTACTTGTCTTCATAGTTTTAATTGAAACAAATAATAAAAATTATTGGTATTTATTGGGTATTATCGCAGGCCTTGCAATGCTTTCCAAATACAATGCTATATTAATACCGTTTTCGATTTTTTTATTCCTGTTTCTTTCCCCAAAACATAGATTTTGGTTTACAAGAAAAGAGCCCTACCTTGCTCTAGTTGTATCTGTAATAACGTTTCTACCAGCAATGGTATGGAATATTGAAAATAATTGGACTTCTTTTGGCTTTCAGCTAAAACACGGTCTTGGCGGCTCTTTTCCAAAGTTTTCATTTACGCTCTTTGGAAGATCAATCGGCGCGCAAGCCGGATATGTTTCCCCTTTGCTGTTTTTAATTTTTATTGTTGCAGCATTGGCGTGCATAAAGGAAGCGTATCAAAAAAAAGACAGGCATGCTCTAATAATTGCATGCTTTTCGCTTCCCATACTTGTTCTCTTTAACGGAATTGCTACCTTTAACGAAATATTGCCGCATTGGTCTGCAATGGGTTATTCGGCGCTGTCAATTTACGTTGCTCATTTAACATTAAAATTTTGGCATATTAAATGGTTTAGAATTTATTCTTATGCTGCATGGGGACTTGCTATCTTTATGGTTATTGTGATCCATATGCATGTATTGTATGGAATAATTCCTTTAGAAAAAGTAGAACACGGCATTGCCGAACCTGAAAGAATAGATGTTACAAATGAAGTTTACGGTTGGAAAGAAGCAGGAAACGAAATAAGAAAAATAATAAACACATATCCCCCTAAAGAAAAATCTTTTGTATTTACATACAAAGGCTATCTTGCCAGCGAACTTGCGGCTTCAGTTCCGAAACTTAGAGTGTTTTGCATAAGCGACAAGATTAACGCTTGTGGTTTATGGCAAAAAAATTTAGATACTTTAAGAAATAAAGATGGATTGTTCATATGCAATGATTTCTTTTTTTCTAATCCAAAAGAAAGATACGGAGAAAAAGTTTTTGCCTCTTATACTGATGTTGAGACATTTCCCGTTTACGAAGACGGAAGAAAAATCAAAAATTTCTTCTTTACAATACGCAGATCCTTCAACACTGCAAACCTTCCTTACGAATATACGGCAGACGCATTAGGACAAAAAAAAGAGCTGATGCAAGAACTTATAAAATTTGACCATATTGTTTTTAAATTTATAAATTCTGATTTGAAATGTAAATTTTTAGATTTTTACGCAGAGCCAATATCTTATTGCGATTCTAAAAACTTTAACATTAGTTTTTTTGGGATACTAATAATTTCCATAGCAATATTATGGAGAAATAAAAAAGATAGCTTTTGGACAAATCTAGCCCTTTTAGCAAGCGTGATGGCAATAGCAACTATTGCAACATTTTCCTTGAAATGTTATTTCGAGAGACCTCGCCCATTAATCGTATTTGGCGATGAAAATGTAAATACTCTGTTTGAAAAAGTGCATAAAAACTCTTTTCCTTCAGGGCATACTTCAGTAGCAGTTGCGCTATGCGCATTCATGTTTATGACGATAAAGAAGTATTGGCTCTGGTATATATTTTTTGCGATTGCTTCAGGTTTTTATAGAATCTACACGGGGAGTCATTTTCCATATGATGTTTTGGCAGGGGCAACACTCGGCATTGTTTCAGCCTACATAACCGTTACTTTTTTTAGGAAATATTCCAAAATTTAATTTATCAACGACGTTGTTATCTTAAAACTTTTAAACTAATGCCGGAATATATGGCCCTCCCCGGCATTGGGTAACCCTCCGAAAATTCATATTTGGCATCGCCTACATTGAGACCCTTTACCCAAAAACTTAGATTATCATTTATTTTATAATTTAAATCTATGTTAAGAGTAATAAAATCATTTAAACTTTTAGTGTTTTTATCATCTGTAAATACTTTGTCTTTATAAAATAGGCTTGCAGTTAGTGACAAATTTTTTAATGGTTTGACGGTGATATTATAATTTACTGTGTTCGCAGGTCTGTACGTCAACATTTTATGCGTCATTTCATTTTCTGACTTAAGATATGTATAGTTTAATTTACAATTAAGATATGATGTCATAATGTAGCCTGCTTCAAATTCAACGCCATATTGTTTTGTTTCACCTATATTTTTAGCTTTTTTCTCCTCTATATCCCATATTATTAAATCTTTACTACCAATATAATAAGCGCTTCCCATTAGACGTATTTTGTTATACGCATATTCAATTCCCAAATCGCTTGATATTCCCTGCTCCGGCTTCAAATCAGGATTACCATCTTCAAAAGCAGGAGATCTCCAAACCTTTCCTGTATTAGCGGAAATTTTTACTTTTTCCCAAGCGTTCAAAACCGCGCTTATAGACGGCGTAGCAACGTCTCCAAACTTAGAATTGTTGTCATATCTAATTCCCGGTATTAGCGTAAACTTACTAATAGGTAAATTAAGTTGCGTATAAGTTGCGCAATTTTTCCTATTTTTATTCAAATTATATCCTGATAAATTTTCCTTTTTTTTATAGCAATCGTTTTCAAATTCTAGCCCGACAAGAATATATTCTTTATAATGAAAATCAACATTTATTCCATGGGTATTGGAATTATATTTATTTTTCGCTTCATGAAGTCCAGTATTAAAATAATTTGTCGTCCCATCATAAAAATATCTTATATTGTTTGATAAATATCCTCTAGTATTAAAGCGACATATCTCGTCAAAGTTGTAGTTATATTCAAACTGCACATATTTATTATCATCTTTTTGATTGTCTTTTAGAGTAGGCGAAAACAATGATCCTGGGGAATTGTAATTACTTTCATAAACATTCCCCGTTAAAGATAATTTTGACATATCTGATATGTTAAATTGTCCGCTAAAAAAAGAATTACAGTTTGTAAAATTTGAATTGTTTCTGTCTCCATCGCTTGAAATATTGGATATTGAAGCAAAAACAGCATATTTGTCAGTCGCATATGCTCCATCTAAATACGGACTAAACGTATTAAAACTGCCATATGATATACCGCCTGCAATAATAGGAGAGACATCGGTCGCTTTTTTTGTTATTACATTAATAACGCCGCCAAAAGCGCCTGCGCCGTAAATTGCAGCTCCGGAACCTCTTATAATTTCAATTCTTTCAATGATATTGGTAGGTACTGATGTGATATCTGCCGCGCCCATGCTAATATCATTAATTTTTCTTCCGTCAATTAATACTAAAATCTGCGCTGACGATGCTCCTCGTATAAAAACGCTTGTGGCCGCGCCAGCAGTCCCATAACTATTAAGACTAATGCCAACTTCATTTTGCAAAAGTTCGCCGAGCGTTTCTACGTGTTTTACTTCAATATCATTCCTTGAAATAGTCGTAACATTGACAGGCAGTTTTTCTATTCTTTCGCCATGCTTATCCAAAGTTAAAAAAATATCTTGAGCAAAAATATTACTAACTAACAAATTAATAAGACAGAATATTACTAATGATTTTTTGCGCAATAAAAACAATTTTAAATAGTATTCTTTCATACGATTACCTCAATTCTTTTATCTTGCTTACGGATATAACATATGGTTTATTGGAAATAGGATTTGTTTTCACTACAACGTTTGTATTGTAAACTCTTTCAATGTCTTTATAATTTAAAACTTCTTCAGGAGTTCCACAGCTGCAAATTGAACCGTTCTCCATTAAAGCAAGTTTGTTACAAAACTCACCGGCGGCATTTAAATCATGTAAAGTCAAAACTATAGTTTTATTGTATTTTTCATTTAGATCTCGTAGAATCTCAAGAATTTTATTTTGACTACCAATGTCCAAATGAGATGTCGGCTCGTCAAAAACAATGATATCTGTCTCTTGAGCTAAAACTTGAGCTATTAAAACTTTTTGTCTCTCTCCGTATGAAAGTTTGTTAATTTTTCTCTTGGCAAAGTTTTTTATATTAAGAGAATCCATGATATTGTCTATAACAACATAATCATTTTTCGATGGAATTTTTAAAATATTCATGTAAGGGTATCTTCCAAACATAATAAATTCAGATACGGTAAAAGGCGCTGAAATATTAATATGCTGAGATGAGAAAGAAATTATCTTTGCAAAGTCTCTTTTTAAAAAAGAATTTATATTTTTATTATCTATAGTAACATTGCCTGAATATGGTTTAATTAGATTGCACAATACTTTTAGCAGAGTGCTTTTGCCTGCTCCATTTTTGCCAATTATGCCAAAAAAATCATTGTTGTCTATATTGCACGAAATATCTTTTAAAACTTCTTGTTGCAAATAACCTGCCGTAATATTTTCTATGCGTATCATTTTATATATTTTGCTCCGATTTAAACAACAAGAATACAAAAAACAAGCCGCCGATTATGCTTGTAATTACCCCGACGGGTATTAACGCTGGAGCAAACAACGCTCTGCTTAAGGTATCGCATAACGGTAGAAATATTGCGCCCGCAAAAGCAGAAGCCGGTATTAAAATTATATTATTTGTATCTACTATCTTTCTCATTATATGCGGTATCATTAAACCTACAAACCCTATAATGCCGCAGACGGAAACAGTTACAGCTGTAATAAAAGACGCTGCAATAAAAAGAATTTTTATACTTCTCTCAATATTTAAGCCAATTGTTTTTGATTTTTCCCCACCTAAAGATATAGCATTAATTATATTTCCTGATAAAGATAAAATTATTATGCCTGATAACACAACAAATACAACAAATGGCAAAAACCTTTCGTCAATCATCGAAAAACTTCCCATAAGCCATACAAAAGCGGCATGAACGCTGTATGACGGAGACAATGAAAACATAAGCATAACAGCGGAAGAAAAAACATAACTCACAACCACTCCAGACAATATCATTGCATTTGAATCAAATTTCTTATACATGCTCAACAAATACACTACTAATACGGAAAGTATAACGCCTACAAAAGAACATAACGGAATAAAAAAACTTGTTATTGCGGCAAGTCCTGAAACAAAAGCCGTTACAGCTCCAAATGCTGCCCCGCCGGAAATACCAAGCGTAAAAGGATCTGCCAGCGGATTTTTTAATATTGCCTGAAATACACAACCGCTTGCGGCAAGTCCTGCTCCTGTAATACAAGCCATAATAATTCTTGGAAAACGTATATTTTTTATTATTGCCACAATATTTTCATCCGTAGCGCCAAGCAATGATTTTATCACATCAAAAAATGATATCCCGTTTAAACCAATTAGCAAAGAGAACAGAAATACAACTATAATTAACGCAGGCATCAATAAATAAACAATGAGATATTTTTTATTTATCATTAAAAATATCTCCATGTATTGCTTGCGTAATTATTTTAACGCCATTTGCAAAAGTTAAGGGCGTAGGAGCAAATATATTATCTGAACTTATCATAAAAACTTTATTATTTTTTACAGCGTTTATCGTTTTGTATTTCTTCCAATTATCCGGTTCTTGGCTATTAAAATGCCCTGTATTTACAAGAAGTATAATATCGGGGTTTCGTTCAATAACGTTCTCGATATCAACAGATAAATAACGCGTATTTATATTTTTATACGCATTGATTGTTTTAGAGTAGTAATTATAATCGTTCACAAAACTTTTATTGCCCGCCGTATATAGCGGTTTTATATCTATCTCCCAAAACAATTTTAACTCGTCAAAATTCTTTAATCTATTGTAAATTTTCTGTAAGGAATCGTTTGCTGTATCGATCATTTTTATTGCCTCCCTCGCTCTGCCAAGTTTTTCCGCCAAGCGATAATAATTTTCACATATCTCG
>JAIXNA010000180.1 GCA_020328135.1 Candidatus Endomicrobiellum dinenymphae | reverse complement strand
CACGTTCCCGTTAATACAGCAAAAGGATGGTTGTTATACGGGAGCGCTGCTGTTTATTTCAAATGAGCCCTCTAATACTGCCTTACTTCCTTTACTTCTTCGTATTAACAGCGCAACGATTATTTCAAATTCAGCCGCTCCCGGAGATTTTACAGAAGCGACATCGTTGATTGTATGTGATTTGATTTGTCAATCCTCTGTAGTATTCCGTAACATAATAGATCTTTGTCAAACAAGGATAAACGGATTAAAACAAAGACAAGCTTTTAACAAAATAGCGCATTTCTATGTATAAAATCATCTTTTTGCTGTTTTGCCGTATCTTCTATTACAGACTCAATTCTAAGTAGAAAAAAAGTCTATTATGTGTTTTGAGATTTTTCATTAACGTACTTTTTTGTCAGAAGAAACAAAAGTACCAAAATTTCTTGCCGCTGAGCTTCATTCACACTTCAAGGAGTTATTTGCCAGTATTCTTAATTAAGTAATCGGAAACAGCTATGCCGGACAAATAATGTTTAATTAAATTTTTATGCTCTTTTGTTTCAAAAGATTGTTCTATTTCCCCTGTTTTACTCCGATTCCACTTATAGAATGCTGCCTCGCCATTATTGAAATTATACTTTACAACGCTATTGTGATTCATTATAAAACCGACATCTATTGAAATAATATTGTCACTGGCCTGATTTGATAAAAGATTTTTACCCATAGCTGTATATTCCGCGCTTGAAATCGATACATTGTATAGAGTTGGCAAAATGTCCAAATGTGAGCCGAAAACAGAAGTGTCTATATTTTTAGGTTTCAACGCATCGGGAATGTATAGATAAAATGGAACTCTGAATGAATCTAGCATCGTCTTTTCCGAATAACCTATAACATTCCAAAAATTATGGTCGCCTGTAACCGCTATAATGGTGTTATCTGCATATTTTGATTTTTTTATTTTTGTAATAAACCTGCCAAGCATTTCGTTTGAGTACTGATAAGTAATAAATCTTTTATCAGCAAGCCCTCTCCCTATTATGTTCTTATCTAAAGCCTCGGGGACATTAAGAGGAAGGGGTTTATAATCATTTGGTATTGAATATGGAGGATGATTACTTGTTGTCATAACATAAATAAATTTTTGTTTTTCGTTTTGGCTTAGCGCCCTAAACAAATATTCAAAAAGATATTCATCATAAACACCCCATTGACTGCGAGGCCAAGCGCTATCCATACTGCCCTCGCCTAAAACATTATCAAAACCGATGCTTGGCATAAAGTTGCCTACATTTCTCCAACCTGTGTTACCGCCATATAGAAAAGTGGTTTCATAGCCTTTATTTTTATAAGGTATTGCGCCTGAAAAAGTATATTTTTTGTATGCATATTCTGATTGTGATAAATAGATAGAAGACGGTAATCTTACTACGTTTGCAATAATACCTTCGAGACTTCCTATAGTGCCTTCATGCGCGGGTAAAAAATTATAAAAAACCAAATCTGTATTGAAATGTTTTTTTAATTCGCCCAAAACATTAAACGTTTCGGAATTATATTTCACTAAATCTCCACCAAAACTTTCCATAACAATAAGAATAACATTTGGCTTTAAATCTTCTATCGCTTTATTATACGGCAGTACGCAAGATAGAGAATTCTCAGGATTTTTTTCAGAGATATCGCTAATGTTAATATTTAAATAATCCGCAAATGCTTCTCTTATATCGCTTTTATATCCGGCTTTTGCCGCGTAATTAACTTTATTATTGTCTTGACGTCTAAGTTCTATGGCATTTTGTAAAGTATATATTCCGTTTATAGAAACTTTATTTAAAAACGAATTTGAAGAAACTTCCGCATTATCTATGCCAAGAGGAAAAATTCCAAAAGAACCTCTTGCCGCCATGAAATTAACCAATATCATTGCAACAACAAACGCTATCTTAAACACATACTTTTTGGAAAAATGTTTTTTCCAAAAAGTATGTGTTTAAGATAGCGTTTGTTGTTGCAATGATATTGGTTAATTTCTTGACGTCTAAGTTCTATGGCATTTTGTAAAGTATATATTCCGTTTATAGAAACTTTATTTAAAAACGAATTTGAAGAAACTTCCAG
>JAIXNA010000064.1 GCA_020328135.1 Candidatus Endomicrobiellum dinenymphae | reverse complement strand
TAAAACAACAAAGCCAGAAATAGTTTTACAAAAGATGTTGGAAAATCAAGAAAATTATGTCAAAATACATGCCATAGAAAGAACCAATTTATATGTGGAAACAAAAAATGGGCAGATTTACGAGCCATAGTCAATTAATTTAATGTTAACGCGTTATGGAAAACAATGAAAAAAGAAATAATAGTAAACAGAACTCTTGAAGAAACAAAAGTTGCCGTGCTTGAAGACGGCAAGCTTTTTGATTTGTTTATTGAAAGAAGAGAATCTGAAAAAATATTGAACAATATTTATAAAGGAACGGTGCAAGGTATTGTGCCGGCGTTGGAGTCTGCGTTTATAGACATTGGCTTTGGCAAAGGCGCATATCTTGGAGTTGACGACATAATAGCGCAACACGAAAAGAAAAACATTGAAAATATGATTAAAGTCGGACAGGAAATTATGGTACAGGTGTATAAAGAGCCAATAAATACCAAAGGCGCTAAAGTGACAATGGATATTTCTTTGCCCGGGAGGCTTTTAGTTTATATGCCTTTCAGTAATAATGTAGGTATATCAAAAAATATTGAAGATAGAGAAGAATATGACAGATTAAAAACAATGGTTACGGAAATCAAAAAAGATATGACGGGCGGTATAATAGTAAGAACGGAAGCCGAAGAAGCTACAGAAACAGAAATTAGAAACGAAATAAAATATTTAACAAGACTTTGGTCATCTATTACTGGAAGGTTTGAAAACGCAAAGCCGATGAGTCTTATACATAAAGATTTAGGCATTGTTTTTCAGACAATAAGAGATTGCTTTACTGACGATGTTGTGATCATGCATATAGATTCCCCAAAAGAGTTAAAAGAGGCAACTGAATTTGTAAAGATAGTATCTCATGAGTTTTCTGACAGAATTGCTCTTTACGATGGCAATGTCCCTATATTTAAAGCGTACGGCATTGAAGAAGAAATAAAAAAACTCCGTTCGAACAAAACAAGGCTACAGTCTGGGGGATACCTTATAATTCAAGAAGCGGAGTCTCTTTGCGCTATAGATGTTAACAGTGGAAAATTTACATCTAAATCTTCTCAGGAAGACACGGCTGTTCTTACAAATCTTGAAGCAGCGGAGGAAGTTGCAAGACAATTAAGACTTAGAAATATTGGCGGTATTATTGTAATTGATTTTATAGATATGAAAAAAGCTTCAAACAGACAAAAAGTTTTGGAAAAACTCCGCCACGCAGCAAAAGGAGATAAGGCCAAAATAAAAATATGGCCTATAACGAGGCTCGGACTTATAGAAATGACAAGACAGAGAAAGAGAGAATCTTTATTTTCTCTTCTAGGAGATACGTGCCCCGTTTGCCACGGTTTGGGGCTAGTTCTTTCAAAAGAGTCTATCTTTATTAACGTTTGCGACGAAATAGCGCGGCTAAAAATTGACGATTATCATGGCAAAATAAAAATAAAAATAAACCCCGATGTTGTTGAATATTTTAAAGAAAGAAAGAACAGACTTAAAGAACTGTTTAATGCTGAATTTGATATTAAAGCAAGCGCAGAAGTCCCTCGTGAAGAATATCAGATTGTTTTTGAATAATTAGATAAACATGTAGATTGTGATTCTAAAACCCTCCTGCTTCTATAGCTAAACCATCTTGTGGTTCGTTATCCGGTTGCGCAAAATCTAATACAGATTTACCTTCTAGAGTATCTTTCATAAAGTTTGTTCATATTAGAGCGGGCAATTACTCTTCCGAAAACTCTGTCTCCAAGTGAAATTGAACAGTCGTCGCAGTCTGCCCATACCCCGGCGGCAAGCAGCTGGGAACTTTATGAACTTGTCAATTCTGCGCGAAGTTGCAGGACATAATACCTGACTTCAACATTTTGGCGACCAAGTCAAACTTGCAGTAATTTTACAATTTGTTTTGTATTATAATCAATTTCCGGTTCAACAGTATATTCGTTACCGCCAATCTGGATTATTGCAGTCCTTAGCGGCTTCAATCGTTAAACAAATTTCTTAATACTCATATGTGTCTTGAATGTAATGGCGCGCCAATAAAGTTAATCAACTATACTATTTCTTTGGCGCTATATATCGATTAACAAATTTTTCAAGAGTATCGCTTTCTTTTAATTTTTCGTAAATCAATACCCATACGCAATCTTTTGTATAATCTGCCCGCGCTTGCCGTCAACGAAACTTCCACAAGGCCCGTTAACGAGCCCTTTGGCGCAACCTGTCTTTGGATATTCTTTCTGCAAAATTTTTCTATTATGTTCTTTTCCTTTTCATTGTTTCTTCCTGCTGGCAAATATGCGGTCGTTTAGATTACCAAGACTTGCAAACGTCGCAAGTCTCGCGGCGTGGCGGCTGGGGGGCGCAACTTAAAGCGGTTTGGCTATAGAAACCGCCATGTCTACTCCTGATTTATTTATTTCTTCAAAAATATTAACGGATATTTCTTTTATTAAATTCATTTTTTCTTTATCTTCTTGATTAAATCTTGATAACACAAAATCTGACTGCTGAATAAACTTTGGCAACGGACCTATGCCTAGTTTCATTCTTGGGAAGTTGTCTGCATGTAAATGCTCTATAATAGAACCTACGCCATTATGCCCTCCGGCAGACCCAGACATTCTAATTCTGTATTTGCCAAGAGGCACTGAAAAATCATCGTAAAAAACAAAAATTTCTTCCGGGTTAATTCTATAATATCTTGCAAACGAAGCAATTGCCACGCCTGAGAGATTCATAAAAATCATGGGCTTTAAAAGCCATACTTTACGCTTGGAACAGTCATAAAAAGAAATATCCGCCATATTCTCCCAAGTTTTAAATTCCAAACGTTTTGACATTGCTATTTCATCTAAAACAATAAAGCCAAGATTATGACGAGTACTTTCATATTTACGACCGGGATTGCCAAGACCTACAAAAAGCTTAATATCTCTACTCATTTAGTTCACTTCTTTGCTGCGGCTCCAGCTGCAGGAGTTGCCGCTACTGCGCCTCCTTCTTCTCCTTCTTTATCTTTCTTCCCTTTACTGCCGATTACTTCAGGCTGAACCGCTTCTGCGCTTGTTTCTACCGGCTTCTCTTCTTCAACAGCAACAGTGATGACGTTGACTATTAATGTTGACTGATCTTGAACATAATCTACTCCATCTAATTTAGGCAAATCTGCAACAGTTATTCCATGTCCTATGCCCAATGCGCTAACATCAATACTAATTTTTTGAGGAATGCTCTTAGGCAATGCTCTAACTCTAACTTCTCTGGTGATGAATTCCATAACGCCGCCAAAATTTTTAACGCCATCCGCAATACCGTCAATATGTATAGGTACAGAAACTTCAACTTTATCAGCAAGAGAAATCGACTGAAAGTCTATATGTATAGGAGACTGTGTTAAAACATCTCTTTGCAAAGATTTTACAATTGCAGCTTTCTTGCCGGATTTAAAATTCAAATCTATGATTACGTTTGCTCCATTTTCTTCTATTATCGAATCAAAAATTTTTAAATCAACAGATATAGATTCAGACTTTATATTCCTTCCATAAAACACTGCGGGAATTTTTCCGCTTTTTCTCAAAGCCGCCAAATTTCCTTTTGATTCTAACTTTCTTGTTTCAACATCCAAAGTTATTTCCTTCATTTAATCCCCCGTTGTTATTACAAACACAATACTTTTTATAATATAATCAAGTATAACCCGCTTTTATTTTTATACGAAGAGTTCGCTTATTGATTCGTCTTTGAAAATCCCTGTTATAGCTTTGGCTAAAATTGGAGCAATGCTTAAAACATGTATTTTATCGGTTGGCCCGTCTTTTAAAATGGAAATAGAGTCCGTTATAACAAGCTCTTCTATAGATGAATTCTGAATTCTTTGTTTTGCATTTCCCGAAAGAACCCCATGCGACGCGGCGGCAAACACCCTTGCGGCCCCTTTTGCTTTTATAACATCTGCAACTTTTGCAAGGGTTCCTGCCGTATCAACTAAATCGTCTAAAATAATGCATGCTTTATCTTTTACTTCGCCGATAATATTCATGATAGAAGCTTCGTTCGGACGAGGTCTTCTTTTATCTACGATTACTAAATCAGCATTAAAATGTTTAGCAAAAGCTCTGGCTCTTTCAACGCCGCCTGCATCGGGCGAAACTATTGCGATATCATTTAAATTTTTCTCTCTAAAATAGCTTAAAAGTACCGGCGTACTGTAAAGATGATCCACAGGAATATCAAAAAACCCTTGAATCTGTCCCGCGTGTAAATCCATCGTTAAAACCCTTGTGATACCCGCGGTAGCAAAAAGATTTGCAACGAGTCTCGCGGTAATTGGCACCCTAGGCTCAGATTTTTTGTCCTGCCTTGCATATCCATAGTAAGGAACAACGGCAGTTATTCTTTTTGCAGAAGCTCTCTTTAATGCATCTGCGATAATGAGAAGTTCCATTAAATTTTCATTTACAGGAGCGCTTGTAGGTTGAATTATATAACAATCAGCGCCTCTTACATTGTCAACAATTTTAACCTGCGCCTCGCCATCGCTAAAACGGCCGATTGTTGCTCCGCTTAATTCAACTCCAAGTTTCTTAGCAATCTGTTTTGCAAGATCAATATTGGCGTTACCTGCAATAATCTTAAGTTTCATAATGCCTCTTGTTGTGTTTTCTCTAAGATGCGTAATTTAGAGTTTTATTCTGCGTTTTATTTCTTGTTTTGCCCTGGCTATTACAAGCTTTCCCGACGGAACATCGCGCGTTACGGTTGACCCAGCCGCAATTAAAGCTCCCTGTCCTATTTTAACCGGCGCTACAAAATTAACATTAGAACCAACAAACGATTTTGAACCTATAATCGTTCGATGCTTGTTTATCCCATCATAATTACAAGTTATTGTCCCTGCTCCTATATTCACATCTTCGCCAACATGCGCATCGCCTATATAAGAAAGATGATTCACTTTTGAATTTTTTGATATTACGGCTTTTTTTGTTTCAGAAAAATTGCCTATTTTAACATTATTCCCTAAAACGGATCCTGGTCTTATATGTGAAAACGGACCTATTTTAACTTTTTTGTCTATAATAGCGCCATCTATATAAGAGTACAATATAATACTATCGTCGCCAATCTTTGAATTTGCTATGTAGCTTGCGCCTTTTACTGTACAACTCTTGCCTATTGAAACGCCAGTATCTATAAAAACTCCGGGGTAAATTACGGTACCTCTACCAATTCTTGCATCATAAGATATATGCGCATTATTCGCATCTATAACGCTGATGCCGGTATCTAAAAGTTCTTTGATTTTTTTATCTTTTAGTATCAACTCTGCCTGCGCAAGTTCTGCCCTATTATTTATACCTTTAACTTCATTTTCATCTTTAACCGCAATTAAAGAAATCTTTTTGCCAAACCCCCTCAATATGGCGACTGTATCTGTTATATAATATTCTTTTTTTGCATTATTTGGTTTAACTTTCGAAAGAGTTTTCCACAAATTTTTATCAAAGCAATAAATACCTGAATTTATTTCTTTTATTTGCTTCTCAGCAACGCTTGCGTCTTTTTCTTCAACTATTTTTTCTAAAAATCCGTTATTTTTCACAATTCTACCATAGCCAAAAGAATTCTCAACTTTCGCAGATAAAACTGTAACGGCAGACGCTGTTTTTTTATTGCTTTTTATCAAAGATGCCAATGTAGAAGATTTAATCAAAGGTACGTCGCCGCTTATCACCAAAACACCGCCAACATAATCTTTTAAAACTTTTTCGGTCTGCATTACAGCATGCGCCGTTCCAAGCTGTTCTTTTTGATAGACAAACTTTATGTTACCGCTAACGCCTGATAAATATTTTTCAACGATTTCGGAGCCGCATCCTAAAACAACAATTATATTGTCAGGCTTTAAAATAGAAACTGAATCTACAACCCATTTTATCAAAGGCTTACCAGAAAGCTTGTGCATAACCTTAGGTAAAGAAGATTTCATTCTTATGCCCGCGCCTGCTGCAAGTATTACAGCTGAAAAGTTTTTCATTTATAAACCCAAACCCTTCCCTTTTTTATAGAATAAACATTCCTCATCTTTAAGGGAAGAATTCTTTAATTCCTACATCTTTTTTTGCATTATAACAAAAATACCTTGAAATAACAAAAATTCCGTACTTTTGTTAAACAAAACAAAAGCGCCAAAATTCTTGGCGCTGMGCTTTATTTGCTTCGCGTTTTTAGGCAACTTTAGAACTTGCGAAAAATCTTATAAGATTTATAGATGTTTTCGCTTCAAGCGCCTAAAATGAGATAGTCGAGACTAGTTCTTCAAAACAAACAAAATTTCCTCAAAAATCTTAGCAACGCAATAATCTCTATAGGGCTAATTGACTATGAATTCTAAAAAATGCCGCGCTTATAACCTCGCGCTTCTAAAGCGGCAAAACTACAACTACAAACCGCCCATGATCAAAAATAAAAATTGATTAAAAAACTGTTAAACAAAAAAATTTTAATGGGTTTTT
>JAIXNA010000063.1 GCA_020328135.1 Candidatus Endomicrobiellum dinenymphae | reverse complement strand
TATTAATTATATCTTTTCAAAAGTCTATTATGCGTTTGAGATTTTTCACTATACGAGATTGACTAGATTATGTTATTTTTATATACTCACCCATCTTTTCAATGATTCTATTAATTTGGCGGCGCGGTACCCAAGTGGTAAGGGAGCAGTCTGCAAAACTGTTATTCGCCGGTTCAATTCCGGCTCGCGCCTTGTTTGTGTGAATTTCAGAGCGTATATATTATATAGTCAGCTTACTTTATATTTATATTGATACATTGCGTTAGCTCAAAAATAGATGCGATGCTAGACTGACTGACAAAAAGCAACAGCTCATTCCTCTTGTTAGTTAGGAAGTCCAACGATACAACGCGCTATTTTTGAGCTAACCCTACGGATACTACGTCCTTTTCGGTAAATTTTGTCTGTTTTGTTTGGTTAATATGTTTAAATATTACCTCTCATAAAACAGACAAAATTTCCAAGGTTGGTTGGCTGTATGTTGTAGGTTTTCAGGCGGTTTTAAATGCACGATTACCAATTACTTGAAATTATGGCAGTAGGTTTTGGTCTCGCTCTTGCGTTCGGCTTTATAACGCAAAAGCTAGGACTTTCTTCTATTGTTGGATATCTTTTAGCAGGATTTTTAATAGGTCCCACCTCTCCTATATTTGTAGCAGATTACGGTTTGGCATTTCAACTTTCCGAAGCAGGCGTTATCCTTTTAATGTTTGGTGTGGGGTTACATTTTAAGATGGATGATCTCGTAGCTGTTAAGGGTGTTGCCATCCCAGGCGCAATTGTACAAAGTACAGTGGCAACAATTTTTGGAGTATTGCTTGGCGCATCGCTAGGACTAGAGTTAAAATCAGCCCTCATATTGGGTTTCGGACTGGCTGTAGCAAGCACTGTCGTTCTTTTAAGGGTTTTAGAAGATAACGATACAGTGAATACTATACATGGACACGTAGCAGTAGGATGGCTTGTTGTAGAAGATATTTTAACAGTGTTAATACTTGTTGTCCTCCCGAGCATTTCAATGATATTGTACAGTTCAAGCGCTACAGCTGGGAGCATAGAAATACTTAAGGCCATAGGAATCGCTTCAGTACGTATTATTCTGTTATGGATTTTGGTGATAAAGGTCGGCGGACTTTTTGTTCCATGGCTTTTGTCAAAAATTGTAAAAACACGTTCACAAGAACTTTTTACGCTTACAGTTTTAGTTGTAGCTTTTGCAACTGCGATTATTGCCGCCGCTGTATTTCAAACTTCATTTGCCTTAGGCGCATTTTTAGGCGGTATGGTTGTCGGAAAGAGCAAGGTAAGCCATCAAGCAGGCGCCGATATCCTGCCTTTAAGGGACGCTTTTGCGGTTTTGTTTTTTCTCGCCGTAGGCATGCTTCTTAATTTAAAATTCGTAGTCGAGCATCCTCTACTTATATGTACATGTCTCATTATTGTTTTATTGATTAAGCCTTTAACCGCGTTACTTGTGGTTTCTGTGTTGGGGTATTCTACAAGAACAGCCCTGACAGTTGCCGCAGGTCTTGCTCAAGTTGGAGAATTCTCTTTTATATTGGCGCAGGAAGCAAAACGTTTAAATCTTGCAGGCGACGTTGTTTACAATGCAATAGTGGTATGCGCAATTGTGTCAATAACTTTAAATCCGACGATATTTAAAGCTATGCCTAAAACAGAAAAAATTCTGCGTTCTAAACCAAAATTATGGAAAACGTTAAATTTTTTTGCTGACAGAAAAGGAATAAGATTTAACAAAAATAAAGAAATAGCAAAAAATTTACTTCCGACAGAAGAATATCTTAAACAGAAAACAGCCGTGGTCGTAGGTTATGGACCCACAGGTAAGGCAGTGGCGAAAGCGCTAATAGAGCAAGGCGTAAACCCAATTATTGTTGAAACGAATATCGATACGGTTAATAGCTTGAGTTCGCAGGGACAAGCTATAATTTACGGGAATGCATCGAAAAAGGAGATATTACTCGCGGCAGGCATTAAAAGCGCTGACTATTTGATTATTACGATACCTTCTTTAACCATAACGCTTGAGACAGTTTCCATTGCTTCGGCATTAAATCCAAAAACACGCATACTTGTAAGAGCTCGTTTTCTAGACCACAAAGAAAATTTAAAACAAATAGGCATATCAGGCATCGCCTTTGAAGAGGAAGAAGTTGCAAAAGCTTTAACTTTTTTACTGCTTAACGATCTAGAACAACAAAGCCTCCTTGCGACAGCATCAGAAATTGCCGCTCAACCTCTTGACGAAAATAACAAATAAAAATTGCCATCATGCTTTAAAGGCCTTGCTGGTTGTTTATTTTTGTTTTTCACTTTGTCTAATGCAGTCTTTTTTGCATTTTTGACCTTATAAACATTCTTAGCGCCGCGCAGATTTTTTGCAATATCGCGTATTTCTTTTTTAGATTGGCTATTTCTTTACGAGTTATTAATCCCATTTTGTCAACCGTTGCTTTTACCGTTTCGTTAACTTTCTTGGATAATTCGTTTTTTGCAGCTTTGGCGTGTTTTACAGCATCATCAATAAACTTTTTCCCTTCAACAGTTTCCAATTTATTCTTTTACAAATTTCTGCAGCTTGTTCAATCTTTTCCTTGCCCCTCAATGCTAGTAGTCCTACGCTTACATATAAAATACTGATTTCAAGTTTGCCATTTGCTAAAACCTTCCTTTGAAGAGCGCCTGCGCCAGACAGCGCAACATTTATCACTCCACTTAAAAACTATTTATTTTCGTTGATTGTTTCAGCGACCTGATCACCGGTGTCTACGTCCGTTCCCGTTAGAGTAATATATTGTACTTTGGGTATAAAATCATTATTAGCAAAAACATATACCCTGGAAAGATATGCCGTTTTATTGTTTATTATTATCTCGGGTTTAATTTCGCCTTCTATCGTAACAACTTTTATAGGTCTGTCTTTAACCGCTTTCAAAACTAAATCATAATATCCGCCATCATTATATGTTATAGAATATCCATAGGCTTTTTTTTCAAACACAGAAATTTCTTCACGCTGACCGTCAGTCGCATTCATCAACCAATATGCGTCCATGGGACGAGTTTTATCTATACTGCCATCGTTGCTTAATATTACGTCATACACAACAACATTTGCATTTTTATTTCTTTCAATTTTAAAAAGATTTTTAGTAACCGACTGCGCAAACAAAAATGAATATCCAGACAATAATCCTATAAACAATAACGTAATAACACTTACTTTTTTCATTTTAAATTTTCTTTTTTATGAGATTTTCAGTATTATACAAAAATTATTAATACCTTTGCCAAATCATCATACCCCGGCGGCTCCGCCGCCTCTTTCGCTGAAAAGGGGAATTTACCGTAGTATCTTTTTCTATTTTTTAAAATAAGTTGTTCTTCCTTAGCAGTCTGCCCTTGAATGTTTTAATCGATGGGCGGCAGGCGAAGCCTGATGTGGTATTTACGCGCTCTATTGATATTTTCCATTTTAAAAAATGTATAATGCTCAAACATTTGTCCAGATTAAAAAATTATAGCGGAGAAGAAAATGGAAAAATTGCTAAAAGATTTGTTAATGTCAGACGGTATTTCCGGATACGAAGAAAACGTTGCAAATATTATGACAAATGCTCTTTCCAAGGTATGCGCCAACGTTGAAACTGATAACTTTGGAAACGTTATAGGCAAAACGGGAAAAGGCAAAAAGAAAATAATGATTGCCGCACATATGGACGAAATAGGAATGGTTGTAAAAAATATCACTGAAAAGGGATACATTTACTTCATTAAAATCGGCGGAATAAACGATTCTATTCTTCCGGGAAAAATAGTAGAAATTATTAATAAAAAAGGCGAACACATAACGGGAATCATAGGCGCAAAACCGCCTCATTTGATGACCGCGGAAGAAGCAAAACAACCAATAAAATATACAAATATGTTTATAGATATAGGAATATCCTCAAAAGAAGAAGTATTAAAAGTTTTAGACGTCGGCGATCAGATAATTTTTGAACCTAGCGCGGGCGTATTGAACGGTGATTTTTGTTACGGAAAAGCGGCAGATAACAGAATAAGCTGCTATGCTATGATAAAAATTATGGCAGCTCTTTCTCAATTAAAAAACCTAGATGCTGAAGTTTACGCATGCGCTACCGCTCAGGAAGAAGTTGGTTTAAAAGGAGGTAAAACGTCTTCATTTAAACTCAATCCTAATTTTGCGCTCATAATAGACACTAATATAGCGGGAGATATGCCGGGAATTGAAGAAAAAGTTTCTGCATTAAAGCTCGGAGAAGGAGTTGCAATAACAATGATAGAAGCTTCCGGCAGAGGGACCATAGTACCTCAAAAAGTGCGCAAACTTATGGTTGACACAGCGAAAAAAAATAAAATTCCTTATCAGATAGATATAATTGACGGCGGTATGACCGATGGAGCTGTAGTATATACAAATAGGAATGGAATCCTTACGGGAATATTAAGCATTCCTACAAGATATGTTCACGCTCCAATTTCTGTTTTTAACATGAAAGATATAAATGCTGCAGTAGATTTGGCAGTTAAAACAATAGAAAAGGCGGCAGAAAAATTTTGAGTTTAAATTTTTGTATTCTTGCAAGTGGATCAAACGGAAATTGTTCTGTAATATGGACTGAAAAAACCGCGATTTTAATTGACTGTGGATGCAGCGGCAAATATATAGTTGAAAATCTAGACAGTTTAGATATATCCCTTCAAAATTTAACAGCGGCAGTTATAACGCATGCCCACATGGACCATATAAGCGCATCAGGTTTGAGGTTGTTGCGTAAAAATAATGTCCCTCTTTATCTGCACGAAGATATTTTTAGAGATGTTTTCAGGAAATACGGCAAGAAACTTGAAGAATGCGTTACTACGACTTTTTATGAAGATTCTAGGATTAAAGATATTGACGTTAAATATTTTGATGTCCATCATAAAGACGCAAATATTTCCCGCGCAATAGGGTTTAGTTTTTCGCATGTAGTTAATGCAAAACAATACAAAGTAGGATATGTAACTGACACCGGAAAAATTTGCGATAAAATTATAAAAAATTTAGTTAACAGCGATATTCTGGTAATAGAATCAAATTACGACAGGATGATGTTAAACGATAGTTTTAGACCTTATGATAATAAGCGATGGGTAATAAGCGATTGGGGACATTTGTCAAACGAGGATGCCGCTGATGCTGTTTGCGAAATAAAAAGACTGTCTTCAAACAAAGACAGTTTAAAATATGTGTTTCTTGCTCATATAAGCAAACATCACAACACTCCCGAACTTGCTATGCAAACAACAAGAGAAACCCTTTTAAAAAAAAGTATAGCCGACGTAAAAATTTTAACAACCAAAAGAAAACAGAAATGCGCAACGATAAGGATCGCAGCTAATTAACGTTGATGCTGTTTTACTCAGTGTGTTTTTGCTGTTATCATGCAAACGAGAATCTCTGTTAAGTACAAGTAAAACGAATCCGATTTCTCGGAGGCAACCTAGTTGACGCTATTGTTGAGTGTGAATACGCTCTTGTCATTCGCTTCTGAGCTATTATTTCAAAAGCATTATAGCAGCTATAAGATATATGTCTTCTGCGCTAGAACCTCTGCTCAAATCGCTTACAGGAAGAGCAAGACCTTGAATTATAGGTCCCAATGCCTGAAAACCGCCAAATCTTTCAGCAATTTTATAGCCGATATTTCCCGCGTTTAAATCAGGAAAAATCAAAATATTTGCGTTTCCCGCGACCGCAGAACCCGGAGCTTTTCTCTTGCCTGCTGACGGAACAACGGAAGCATCAAATTGAAGTTCACCGTCAACGTTAACATTTAATTGACCCGCAAAATGAGTTTTTGCGATGTCTGTCGCTTCTATAACTTTTGCCAAAATTTTACTATCAGCGCTACCTTTTGTTGAAAATGAAAGCATCGAAACATTTGCCTTTTTCCCGGGGAAAAGTTTCTTGAAATTGCCAACAGTTGATATTGCGATATCTTTTAATCCCAAAGCATTGGGATCGGGATTTACGGCGCAATCTGCAAACATTATAGGTTCTTTTATGATTGGATGATTTTCCGGAGGAATCATAAGAAAATATGAAGAAACAACTTTTATTCCTGCGGCAGTTCCTATTATGTAGAAACTTGCTCTTAAAACATCTGCGGTATCATAAACGGCTCCGCCCACGCATGCATCGCATTTTCCACTTTTTAAATACATCATCGAGAAATACAGAGGATGCTTCAAAAGATCCAATGCATCTCGATGATGTATTTAAAAAGTGGAAAATGCGATGCATGCGTGGGCGCAATCTGCAAACATTATAGGTTCTTTTATGATTGGATGATTTTCCGGAGGAATCATAAGAAAATATGAAGAAACAACTTTTATTCCTGTTTATTCCTGCG
>JAIXNA010000179.1 GCA_020328135.1 Candidatus Endomicrobiellum dinenymphae | reverse complement strand
GCTTTTCAAAATATTCTTTTTCAAATTCTAAAGACTGTGGGGCTTTACACGAGGGACTCGATATAAAAGAACTACAGTCTTTAGAATTTGAAAAAGAATATTTTGAAAAGCTTGAAAATAAATTTGATAGCTTTGCTAGCTTTAAATTTAGGGAAGATGCTTTTATGATAAAAGAAGTTTTGATACATAGAATGAATAATGTTTTGAATTATGAAAGAGAAAGAAAATATCAAAGTATTTATGCTTGTGAAAAAAAATACGTTTCAAAAATTAAAACTGAATCGGGAGAGTTTTATAATTTAAACTGTCGAATCGATCGCATAGATAGTGACGGCAAATGTTATATGATATTTGATTATAAAACGGGATATACGGATGAAAAAACTATTAAAGAAAAACCTTTTACTTTATTGTTGGATAATTTCGACAGACAAAATATAAAAAAAGCAATCAAATCTTTACAGCTGCCCCTCTATAAGTATATATTTGAAAAAGAAACAAATTCTACTGTTTCAGAATGCGGTATTTACGATGTAAAAAAAGCCGTAATCAACGAATTTCCAAAAGGGCAAGAAATATATGAAAAATGTATTAATGTGATTAAATCATTACTTGACGAAATAAATTCGGGCGATAAATTTGAATTTGACGAAACTGATAGCGCAAGTTGTAAACAGTGCAAATATTTTTATATTTGCAGATAGTAAGTTAGTTGACTATAACTCAATTTACAATTTTAAATTTGAAGATAACTTATTTATTGCGTTAATTCTTTCTAAAGTTGGCGGATGAGAATATTCTAAAAATACTTTTAATTTGCACGGATATAAGTTAGACAGGTTATTTACAGAAAGTTTTTTTAACGCGTTTATCATAGCCTCGGGATGTTTGTATGTTGTTACTGCATAAGCATCAGCATCGTACTCATCTTTTCTTGAAAAATAGCTTGATATTATAGAAAGCAGTAGAGAAATAGGCGTATATAAAAATGCAAAAAATATTATCCCGGCATATATGGGTTGTGTTTGCATAAGAAAAGCGCTGTAAAGCCAAGTTTTATTTATGAAAAATGAAAGAATAAACAGCATTGCTCCTGTTGAAACAAAAGAAAATATCATTCGCCTTATGATGTGACCGAGTTTAAAGTGTCCCATTTCATGCGCCAAAACGCTTGTCAATTCTTCCACGGTGTGGTTTCTTATCAGAGTGTCAAATAAAACTATTCTGCGCGATTTTCCAAATCCTGTAAAAAATGCGTTTGATTTTGTCGAACGCTTTGAACCGTTCATTTTAAACAGTCCCTTCATTTTAAAACTCTCTTTCTTTGCATATTCCTCAACCGAAGTTTTTAATTCTCCATCTTCCAAAGGCGTATATTTGTTAAAAAGCGGCATTATAACTATAGGCGCAATGAATGTGAGAAATAATTGAAAGACAACAATAGCGGCAAATGCATACAGCCATGCGTACTGAAAAAAGTTTATAAACAACAATAAAATTACTGAAAAAACAGCTGCCCCGACAATTGCTGTAATAATCAGCGATTTTAGAAAATCTGTAATAAAAGTTTTTAAATTCATTTTATTGAACCCGAATTTTTCTTCCATAACAAATATAGAATAAACGGAAAAAGGAATTTTTAAAATTTCAACGGCAAAAAGAAGAATTCCCACAAAGATAAGTCCTGTAGTAACTGTTCCAAAACCAAAAGATAGAGCTATATCGTTTATGTAGTTAAACCCGCCAAAAACAATAAAAACAATCTGAATTAGTAACATAAAAGAAGACGAAATAATTGAGAAATTTGTGGTTGCTCTTAGATATTCTTGTGATTTTGTATATTTTTCTTTGTCAAAGAATCCCTCAAATTCTTTGGGAATATCGTTTGAAATATTTTTAATATTAAGCAAATCTGTTATTGTTTGAATTAAATATATGCCGACAAGAAAGCAGAGTATTAAAAGAGTATATATGTTCATAATACGACTCCCTCAATGATATTTCAATAAAACTTATCTCCCTTTGTTTTAGCATTTTTATAATGATTTTACAGAGTAATTAAAATTTCAAAGAAAAATTTGTATTGATTTGATTATTAATACAATTTTTCCCTGCAATAAGCG
>JAIXNA010000062.1 GCA_020328135.1 Candidatus Endomicrobiellum dinenymphae | reverse complement strand
AATTACCATCAGATAAAGAAATAGAAATTAAATCCAGCAAAACGAACCAAATTAACATTACAGCAGGTAAATCTAGGTTTAATCTTATGGGAATCTCGCAATCAGTCCACATTTTTCGCGAGTTCTAAAATTGTCTAAAAATGTGGATCGAATGCGCTCTGAGGTAAGAATCTTTGGTACTTTTGTTTTGTCTGATAAAAGTATGAAGACTTCTGTGTATATCCTTTAAAAAATTGTACAATACAACAGTCCGTGAACAATATGGACAACTTCTCTACCTTGCTCTCATATTTATCGCCGATCGCGTTTTTAAAATTCTACTTGATAAACACACTTTTTTAAGGTTATCAAAAACTTATCAACAATATACAAAACACTATTATTACTATAAAGTGTTTAATAAAATAAGGAGGTAATAAATGAAAGTGGTTTGTGGAAAAGAAGAACTGGTAAAAGGAATTCAAATAGTGTCTCCCATAGCATCATCAAAAAGCACGTTTCCGGCATTATCCAACCTTTTATTTGAAACTAATGGGGATAAAATAAAACTTTCTTCAACGGATTTAGAAATTGCCGCACAATGTCATATTAAAGGCGAAATTATAGAGGATGGAGGAATTACAATACCTGCAAAGAGATTTGCAGATATCGTCAAAGAATTACCATCAGATAAAGAAATAGAAATTAAATCCAGCAAAACGAACCAAATTAACATTACAGCAGGTAAATCTAGGTTTAATCTTATGGGAATCTCGCAAACAGAATATCCGATAATACCAGAATTTCCAAAAGACAATAATTTTACTATCAAAACGGAAGTTTTTACTTCAATGCTTAAAAAGACCATATTTGCCGTATCTAAAGACGCCCAGAGATACGTTTTAAATGGCGTATACTTCATTATAGAAGACAGCAAACTCAAAATGGTAGCTACTGATGGCAGAAGGCTTGCTTATGTTTACACAGACAAAATAAAAACGGACATTAATGGCAAGGCCATAGTTCCCGCTAAAGCCATAACAGATGTGCTAAGACTGCTATCTTCAGATGTAAAAGCGGAAACTGTGCAAGTGGGAATTACCGGAAATCAGATAGCCATAGGCATTGAAGGGACGACATTCATATCCACATTAATCGATGGAACCTTCCCTAACTATGAGCAGGTTATACCAAAGACATCTGAATCCAGGGTAAAACTAAATGTAAGAGACACATTGGCAGCTGTAAAACAGATGTCCATTTTAACAGCGGATAAAACTTCATCGGACAGAGCTGCGTCTGTAAAATTTTATTTTGGTTCGAATCTTTTAAAAATTTCCGCCTCAACGGCCGGACTAGGATCTGGAGAAGTAGAACTAGAGGCAAACTATAAGGGCGAAGTTGTAGAAATTAGCTTCAATCCTAATTTTATAAAAGAGGTTTTACAAAACATTAATGAAGATTTTGCAATATTTGAATTTAAAAATTCTTTAAACCCCGCAATAATTATACCCGAAACAGATAAAAATTATCTTTGTGTTGTAATGCCTATGAGGATCTAATATGACCTGGACCCGAGCGGCAGAAATAATCAATTTGTTAAGAAAACAGCTTGGACTGGGAGAAGAGTTTTTTGCTGTAGAAAAAGTTTGGCAAAAAGAAGTTGGCATGGATGGTATTGAGATAACCGGTTATAAAAATGGCGTTATTTTTACAAAAACGCAAAGCTCTGTTGCGTGTTGCGAGCTTGCTTTGCGTAAAAAAGAGATAATAAAGAAAATAAATCAATACATTGGAGGTTCAAAAATAAAAGATATAAAAATAAAAGCAGGATAGTATTTCATTATTTTCATCCTCAAAATCAAAATTAAATAGAAAGAGGGGCTTTCATGACGAAAGAAGAAGTCAAAAACGAAGGTTCTAAAAACAACGGTTACGATGCATCTAGTATTCAAATTTTAGAAGGATTAGAAGCAGTACGCAAAAGACCTGCGATGTATATTGGTTCTACGGGAAATCAGGGGCTTCATCATTTAGTTTATGAAGTTGTAGACAACTCCATAGATGAGGTTCTTGCTGGATTTTGTAAAAATATCGATGTTACTATCCACATTGATAATTCTGTAACCGTGGTAGACGATGGACGAGGTATTCCAGTTGACCCCCATCCGGACCCGAAGTTTAAAGGTGCATCTGCTTTGGAAATAGTGCTTACTAAGTTACACGCCGGTGGTAAGTTCGATAAAAATTCTTATAAGGTTTCAGGTGGTCTTCATGGCGTTGGCGTGTCGTGCGTAAATGCGTTGAGCGATGTTTTTGAGGTTGAAGTATACCGCGATGGGAAAGCTTACAAACAGAATTATTCTCGGGGCAAACCTCTAGCGCCCGTAAAAGAGATAGGCACTACGGATCAGAAGGGAACCAAGGTAACATTTCGTCCCGACCCTGAGATTTTTACAGAAACAACATATTCTTTTGATACTCTTACAAACAGGTTAAGAGAGCTTGCGTTTTTAAACGCAGGCACACATATAAGAATTTATGACGAGAGAGAGGATAAAGAGCATATTTTTGACTACGACGGCGGGATAAAAACTTTTGTACAATATTTAAATACAAATAAGAACGTTATAAATAAAGTTCCTATTTATTTTTCAAAAGACAAAGACGGCGTAAGCATAGAAGCTGCTATGCAGTATAACGACTCTTACAATGAGCAAATTTTTACGTTTGTAAACAATATTAATACCGTAGAAGGCGGAACGCATTTATCAGGATTTCGTTCTGCTTTGACAAGATCTGTAAATGAGTATATCAAGAAAAATGATGTTTCAAAAGTTAAAGATTTAAAGCTCTCCGGAGAAGATGTTCGCGAGGGGCTGACTGCTGTTATTTCAATAAAAGCACCAAACCCGCAGTTTGAAGGGCAAACTAAAACAAAACTTGGCAATTCTGAAATTGAAGGAATAACACAGTCTATAGTTGGGGATGCTCTTACAATTTTTTTGGAAGAAAATCCTGGTATTGCAAATTCGATATTGGATAAAGCGATTAACGCCGCTGAAGCCAGAGAGGCCGCGAGAAAAGCAAGAGAACTTACAAGAAGAAAAGGCGCTTTGGATTCTGCGTCGCTTCCCGGAAAACTTGCAGATTGTTCTGAAAGAGATCCACAGAAAACAGAATTGTTTATCGTAGAGGGAGATTCCGCAGGAGGCTCTGCAAAACAGGGCAGAGATAGATCTTTTCAAGCTATCTTGCCGTTAAGAGGTAAAATTTTAAACGTTGAAAGATCTCGTCTTACAAAAATGCTTGCAAACAATGAAATAAGAACTTTAATCACGGCGATAGGCGCGGGCATAGGCAGAGACGAGCAGGATTTTAATATTGGTAAAGTTCGTTATCATAAAATTATTATTATGACCGATGCCGATGTTGACGGCGCTCATATAAGAACATTGTTGTTGACCTTTTTTTACAGGCATATGCCGCAGCTTATAGAAAGAGGGTATGTTTACATAGCGCAGCCGCCTCTTTATAAAGTGAAAAAAAATAAAAGGGAGATGTATTTAGATACGGAAGAGGCATTGGATAAGTTTTTATTTTCAGCCGCTCTCGATGGATTGTCGATGTCTCTTATACAAGAAGGCAAGGCAATAAAAGAAATTGACGATAAAACTTTAAGAAAAATAGTTATAAATATAAGCGAACTAGATGCTCTTTTAAAGAAATTACAGAAAAAAGGTGTTGCTTGGAGGGAATATCTCAAGTTTAAAGATGCCGGAAAAATTCCTCTTTACAGAGCTATAAAAGACGGGAACGTTCAATATATTTATTCTGATAAAGAGTGGAAAGAGTTTAAAGAAGAACTTATTGCAAAACGCAGAGAGATTCTTACTTCGCAAGGCGAGCTTGCTGAAATCACAGAAAATCTGCAGCTCGGGGACGTAATCCCTGAATATAAAGATTTATGGGAGCTTCCACGTATAGATAAGCTCGCAAAGCAACTCGAGGAAGAAGGGTTGCATTTAGGGCATTACGGCGAAACTCACACAAAGCCCGTGTATAGACTTCAAGATGTGGAAAAAAGAGAGCTGGGCGATATTCACGAGCTGTATTCTACAACGGAATTAATTGAAACAATAAGAGAGCTGGGCAATAAAGGCGCTACGGTTCAGAGATACAAGGGTCTTGGAGAAATGAATCCCGATCAGCTCTGGGAAACTACAATGGAAGTGGCCAATAGAAAACTTTTACAGGTAAAACTTGAAGATGTAATAGAGACAGACAGAATATTTACAACTTTAATGGGCGATCAGGTTGAGCCAAGAAGAGCGTTTATACAGACGCATGCTTTAGACGTAAAAAACTTGGATGTCTAATTTGCGGGTATAGTCAAATCGCTTTAAATTACGCCAGCGACGTCTTTGCGAGAAATAAAATGACGAAGCAATCCAGCGTTGTTATTGTTTAGATTGCCACGATTTGCAAACGTCGCAAGTCTCGCAACGACGACAAAAAACGCGCTAAGCAAAACATCATCGACGTATTTGACTATAGAAATACGCGGGATATTAAAATCGGAATAAATTCTTATTTCTAGTTTGGTTTTTATCATGGGGCGAGGGGAGAGAGGAAATGAAGAAGATTACAGTATTGTTTTTTGTTTTTGCATCAGTGTTTTTTTGGAAGAGTTAAAGGTTATTAACAGTAAGCGAATATCCAAAAAGAGCTTAAAAGAAGCGGTTATCTTAGAATTTAGTTCTGAGTATTAAAAGAATGATTCATTTAAGGAAATATGAAAATGGTTGAAAAAGAAAAGTGAAGAAAGCATTGTGTTAGGGTTTAGTAACATCAATACTGCTCATATTACTATGTTTTGCATATTTTAAGTTTATAACAAAGGAGACTAGGGGCTGGTGTTCCACAGAAGTTTGTGAGTTCATGCAAAGGTGGGATAATTGGCGCGAGTGTGTTGGAGCATATGATGATGGGAAGAGATTCAAAGCTTACACTCCAGAGCATAAGGAACTCAATCTTGACGAATATATAAAAATTCTTTCTAATGCTCATAAAAAAGTAGCCGTAATCGAAGATCAAATGTACAAAATATCTGAGTTTAAAGGATTTTCTCTAGGGGAAAAACTTAAAAGAATAAAACCGCTTGAAAAACGAATGACCGAAATAGCAAGCAAAGCTAATAAGAAAGCGGATGAATTTTGGGAGCATAAARAGTTGAAGCCTGAAGAACAAAAAGAGAAAGTAAAATGAAAAATATACAAGTTCAAAGTGTGAAATTCAGAAAAGTTAATGGTAATAATAAACAATCCAAATTTTAATCTAGTCAAATTCGACCAAATTAAAAACTGGACAGGCGTCGCCGCTTTATGGAGAGATAGTAGGAATGGAGAAACCGATAAGCTTTACAAGTAGTATAAATGGTAACCAACAAATCCAGATAAAATGTATTTAGTATATATTGACGAATCTTGCGATACTGAATTTTTTGCCTGTTCGGCTATATTTGTTCCTGTTTTTGATTGATATAAAGTTTTTAATAAAGTTACCAAGTGGCGAAAATGTTTGTTTAAAACTTATAGTATAGGAAGTATGAAAATGAATGAAGAATGTATTATTTGCGATTCTCAGAATCAATTTCGATGCGTATCTTCATCAGAGCTTGAGTCAAGGATTAATTGTCCGGTGTGCGGGACATATACAATAAATCTTAAGTCTTTTTCAAATGTGAATAAATTAATTGAAGCAACTGAAAAGTTGTCTGAAAAAAACTACATCGAAAATGAACGCAAAGAGAAGAAGGCGTTGTTAAGATATTATGTCAAACAATATGCTAAATCTGCTAAATCTTCAGAAAACGATTCTAATATTTTGCGTGTTGACACTGAGTTCTGTAAGGAAATTTTCAAAAATCCTTTCCCTAATCCTATAGAACAAGCAAACTATTTAATAACTTTTCTAGGAAATACATTAAATTCTACACATAAACCTTATCATGCTGAAAAGTTAACAATAGAAAATTTAATTTCAAATGCTAAAACTCTCGAACAGCTAGAACAGATAAAGCCAATCGTAGGAGATATAGGAGAAAATTTAAGACAAGGGGATTTGATATCAGCAACGGCAAGTATTGATTACGATAATGTATGGAGAATTGTTGACCATGCAAAAGAACTTAATTTTGTAAAATACAAATAAAGTTCTCTAGATCTTACTATACAAGGTTGGCAAAAATACGAAGAATTAAAAAGAAATAATCCGGATTCGACAACTGCTTTCATGGCAATGCAATTTGGAAATGACAAATTGCAGGATTTTTATAAAAAGCATATAAAAGAGGCTGTATTTAAAACAGGATATACAATGGAGAAGGTTGATGAAAATCCTGAAAAAATGGAAATATAAATATAGATATTATGTTAAAAATTAGAAACAGTAAATTTATTATTGTTGATTTATCTGATTCCAATAATGGAGCGTATTGG
>JAIXNA010000061.1 GCA_020328135.1 Candidatus Endomicrobiellum dinenymphae | reverse complement strand
GCCCCGATGCAAGAAGTTTGCCTATAACTTTATCTGACTTTTTTACTTCTCTAAACATGTCGCCCGTTGATAAATGCATTACGCCAAACTTTTCTACAATTCTCTTAGCCTGCGTGCCTTTCCCTGCTCCGGGAGGTCCCATAAGTATATAACTCATTAATTTCAATATCCCCTTACAAAACCCCACTTTAAGAGCGAAGTATTTTAAATCTAGACAACGCCAAAGGCATCAACTCTATATACGAATGAAGTATTTTGACAACAGCGACGTGTACGCACTGCGCTTATGTACACGAGTCGTTGCGTAACGAAGTATAAACTCAAAAGACAAAATTCTCTGCTTGACATTAAACCCTTTTGACGGCATAGGGCTTTGCGACGCAAAAATTCAAAAAACGAGGCGCTTTATTTGACGTTGAACCAACGACCTTTTATGCGCCCCTCTTTCATAAACCCTTCGTAATGACGCATAATCAAATGTGACTCTATCTGCCCAATAGTATCAAGCGATACGCCTACCACAATAAGCAATGATGTCCCGCCAAAGAAAAACGGAGCACTCATGGCGTGTCGCAAATAATCAGGTAAAACAGCTATACATGCGACAAACAATGCGCCGCCAAGCGTAACTCTTTCTAAAACTTTTTGTATATATGTAGCTGTCGGATCACCGGGTCTTATTCCGGGAACAAATCCGCCAGATTTTTTCATATTTTCAGCTAAATCTTTAGGATTAAAAGATATAGAATTATAGAAATAACAGAAGAAAATAACTAAAAACGCATAAACTGCACCATATATTATGGATCCACTATTAAACAATTCCGAAATCTTTTTAGCTATAGGAAAATCCCAAATTGTCCACTCAGGAGAAAACTGAGCTATGATCAAAGGCACAGATAAAATTGACATTGAAAATATTACGGCAATAACGCCAGACTGATCAACTTTTATCGGTAAAAACGACGTTTGTCCGCCATACATTTTTCTCCCAACCATTTTTTTTGCATAATGGATAGGAATTCTTCTTTGAGCTGTTTCAATCCAAACAACTAAAATTAGTACAGCAACCACAATAGTTACGAGGGACAAAGCAAATAAAATAGAAAGCTCTTCCATTTGCACAAGCTTGGTAATACTAAGAACCGCATGGGGCAATCTTTCTACTATACCCGCAAAAATTATAAGAGATATTCCATTGCCAATTCCTCTCTCTGTAACCTGTTCTCCAAGCCACATGATTAAGACCGTTCCTGTAACCAAAGTTGCAACAGTCAATGAAATCCAAGACCACGACGGATCAACGACTATGGCCATTCCGGAAGGAGTTGGCATCCTTGTTATTGCTATTGTCAAGCCAAAAGACTGCATCGTGCCCAATATGAGCGTTCCGCATCTTGTGATTTGTGTAAGTCTTTTTCTTCCATGCTCGCCCTCTTTTGCAAGTCTGTCTAAGTAAGGGACAAGGGACGCTCCCTGCATTAAACTCATAATAATCGATGCGTTGATATACGGCATAATACCCATCGAAAAAACCGACATTCTGTTGAGCGCACCACCTGAAAACATATCCAAAAAGCCTAATAAACCATTCCCATGAGCTGCAAACAAAGACTTTACCGCTTCGCTATTTATGCCCGGGATCGGAACCGTAGCTCCTATTCTGTAAGCAACAATTATGAGCAGTGTAAATACAACTCTTTTTCTTAGTTCAGGCACTTTAAATATATCAGTGAAACTTTTTAGCATGGCTTTTTCCAGTTAAATTTAAATACACAAAACGAAGAATGACAAACACATGAAGAATATCTTACGACGAGAGACAACTCCTGACACCCGCGCCCTCTCCGACAAAAAACTTTAGGCTACGCCACCACCCTCTCATATCCCGCCAACGCCTAACGGCATTGTCGCCCCTTTTAAAAAAGAGGAGCAGAAAGAGCAACCGACGACTCACACGTTTGTCACGATGCATAGTCAATTACTTTGTACTTTTACTTAATAACTTCAGCTTTTCCGCCTATAGCTTGAATTTTTTCAAGAGCAGATCTTGAAAAGGCTGCAACCTTGATAGTTAAAGATTTTTTGAGTTCGCCGACTCCTAAAATTTTCACAAGTTTCGTCGTTCCTACAAGACCAGCTTCTTTTAATACTGTTGGAGTAACTTCAACATCTGCTTCAAATTTATTCAAATTTCCAACGTTAACAATTTCATATTCTTTACGAAACTGATTGGTAAATCCTCTCTTAGGAATTCTCTTAAAAATAGGCACCTGCCCACCTTCAAAACCTATTTTTTTGGCTCCGTCGCCGGAACGAGACTTTTGACCCTTAGAACCGCGGGTAGATGTTCGCCCGTGTCCGGAACTTACTCCGCGTCCTACAATTTTCTTTCTATGCTTTGAGCCTTTTGCAGGTCGTAAATTATACAAACCTATCATATTTCTGCAACCTCTTTTTCTCTGATTTTGGCAACTTCCTCCTTTGAACGGAGTTCTTTAAGAGCTTCTAGCGTTGCATAAACTACGTTAAAAGGATTTGAAGAGCGCAATGACTTTGTACGAATATCTCTAATTCCTACAGCCTCAAGAACCGCTCTTACGGCTCCTCCGGCTATAACACCGGTTCCCGGAGCCGCAGGCTTTAACAGAACTCTTCCTGATCCTGAAACACCAATTATTTCGTGTGGGATAGTACTTCCTTTGAGCTGAACTGGAACCATATGCTTCGAAGCGTGCGTGCTACCTTTTTGAATTGCAGCCTGCACCTCATTCGCTTTACCGAGCCCACAACCTACTTTACCGGCTCCATCGCCTACTACTACCAAAGCATTAAAAGAAAACCTCTTTCCGCCTTTAACAACTTTTGAAACTCTGTTAACGGCAACAACTATTTCTTTTAGACCATTGTCATTTTGTTGCTGTTTTCCTATTTTTTCAGCCAACTTGTCCTCCCAAAAACTACGTTTACATTTATTTTATTAAATTTACTTGCCGACAAACGTGCGAAAAACACTTTACGACGAGATGAAAATCCTCGACTCCATCAGTACCTCGTCAGGCTTCGCCTGCCACACTCGCCGCTCCTTTCAGTGAAAGGGGAATCGCGACGAGAAAAGGGAATTAACGACAATATGAATTCCCGCGAAAGCGAAAAGACAGCTGCGAGTTTACTCTCGAATGCTTAATCTAGAACAACTGCTAAAACTCTAAACCATTCTCTCTGGCAGCATCTGCAAGAGCTTTAATTTTGCCCGTATATTCGTACCCTCTACGATCAAAGACGATTTTTTTTATACCTTTTTCAGCTGCTTTTTTTGCAACTAAATCGCCTACGGATTTAGCCGCAGCAACAGTATCGGTAACATTCAACTTTCCTTTAAGTTCAGGAGACAATGTTGACGCAGAAACAATAGTAATACCTTTGTTATCGTCAATTATCTGCGCATAAATATGCTTATGTCCGCGACGAACGCTCAAGCGCGGTCTTCCTTCTGTTCCCGTGATTTTACTTCTAACTCTTTTTACACGATAATCAAATCTTTTGCTCGAATCTTTCATCTAACATCCTTCTCTATTTAGCGACTGCAAAAACTACTATTTTTTCCCTGCTGCCGCAGCTTTTCCCGCTTTTCTTATAATTTTCTCGCCCAAATATCTAATACCAAAACCCTTGTATGGTTCAGGCGGCTTTACAGCTCTAATCCTGGCGGCAAACGCGCCAACTTCATACTTATTTGTTCCAGTTACCGCAATTAAAGTATTTTTATCTGGCGTAAGAGCTGTCGTAACTTTTACAGTAGAAGGAATCTGAAGGTTCACCAAATGTGAAAAACCAACAGCTAAAACTAATTTTTTTCCGCCTTCTATGTTTGCTTTATAGCCAAGTCCTATTGCCTCAAGCTCTTTTTTAAAACCTTTTGTAACACCTTCAACCATGTTTACAACGAGACCCCTTATGAGACCATGCAGCATGTTATGCTCGCGAGATTCTCCAAGTGCCTCGACAAGAATACCATCCTTGCCAATTTTTATGCCTATCCTATTATCAATTGCCTGTGAAAGTTTTCCGTCGGGACCCATTACTTCTAGAACTCCATTTTTAAACTCTGCTTTCACTTTTTCCGGCACCTGAACCGGTTTTTTGCCTAAGCGACTCATTTTTGATCCTCAGTATCAATTTTCTGCCAAAAGAGGTACGACTCACCCTCATCAACTCCTAACCCCCCCCAACAGTCCCACCACCCCTTTCAGTGAAAGGGGAAGAGGGGAAACAGCGCTACACATCTTTCATGCATTTATCATATATAGCTACCAAACGTATCCTATCACTTCTCCGCCAATTTTATCTTTTCTTACCCGTCTATCGGTCATTAAGCCTTTAGAAGTAGAAACCATTGTAACACCCAATCCACCAACGGTTTTAGGCATATCTTTATAACCTCTGTAGATTCTCAAACTAGACTTCGACACTCTCTCAATTCCCTGAAGAACAGCTTTTCCAGCAGCAGTATATTTAAGATAAACTCTCAAAACACCCTGCTTATGATCTTCAATATTCTTATAGTTCGAAATATAGCCTTCTTCTTTTAGAATCTTTGCTATCTCCATTTTCATTTTTGAAGATGGAATATCTACTTTTTCGTGCAATTTTACGTTTGCATTACGAACACGAGCAAACATATCTGAAATTGGATCTGTAATCATTCAACCGCCCTCTTTAAAAGTTATTACCAACTTGATTTTGTAAGACCTGGAATTTCGCCATTGTGCGCTAATTTGCGCAAACATATTCTGCAAAGACCAAAATCCCTATAAAAACCACGCGGTCTTCCACACAGGCGACATCTATTCCTGTACCGTGTCGCAAATTTCTGAGGTTTACGCATCTTTGCTTCTGCTGAAGTTGTTGCCATAGAAAAATATCCTTTGCTTTACTTGCTTGTTTCTATTTATTGTTTCTTTTTTTTGAACGGCATACCAAGAGTTTTTAATAGCGATTTTGCATGTTCGTTTTCTTTAGCCGTCGTTACTATAGTAATATTCATACCTCTAGCTTTATCTGATTTTTCAACGTTAATTTCAGGGAAAATATACTGCTCTGTGAGTCCCAAGTTGAAATTGCCCCGCCCATCAAACCCATTAGGCTCGATTCCTCTGAAATCTCTTATACGAGGTATCGCAACATTTATGAGCCTGTCTAGGAATTCATACATCATCGTGCTTCTTAGAGTTACTTTAATACCTATCGGCATTCCCTGACGTATCTTAAAGTTTGACACAGACTGTTTTGCACGACACACCAAAGGCTTTTGACCTGTGATAGACGCGAGCTCTGCAGTTGCAACATCCAAAACTTTAATGTTTTCTTTTGCCTCGCTCAACCCGATATTTACAACAATCTTGGCAAGCTTGGGAATCTGATGAATATTTTTAAAGTTAAACTGTTTCATCAATTCACTTACTACATTTTTTTGATAAAATTCTTTTAAACGAGGTTGATTCATTACTTTTTCCTTATTCCTTATCTATCTTACTTACGACCTAAAGTGTTTTCATCTTTTATTTTAAAATATTGAGTACCAGAGATAATTCTGGTATATGCGCCATCATCCTTGCTACAACCCACAAAAACGAAAACTCCATTTCTATATATATCATCCATGTAATACCAAAAAGCTAACAGGCACACAATTATTATTAAAAGCTTGAATGTCTTATACATTACAATGTTATTCCGAGGCGCTATACGATCATCTCTCCACATTTGCGACATACTCTTATCTTCTTTCCATCGGAAAGTCTGTCAAACCTAGGTCTTGAAGACTGACCACATTTTGGACATACAAGCATAACTTTGCTCATGGCAAGAGGCGCTTCCTTCTCGCGAATGCCTCCCGGATCCCTCTGGGTAGGCTTTGTATGCCTTTTTACAAAATTTATTTTTGAAACTATGACTCTAGCTTTATCCGGAAAAATATCAAGAACTTCACCCTGTTTCCCTTTATCCTTTCCGGATAAAACTACAACTTTGTCTTTCTTCTTAATGTTAAACATTTTATTCCTATTTATATTTCCTTTCTTCTGTGTCACGTCGATGAAGCAGTCATTTCGTTTTCGAAACACCTAGACCAATATGCTGACCCCTTAGTTAAACCTTCGACCTTCTGGATTCTTCAAGCCTTCGGCTTTTAGAATGACAACGCTACAGAACGCCAACTACACTACTTCCGGAGCCAAAGAAATTATCCTAAGATAATTTCTTTCCCTAAGTTCTCTTGCAACCGGTCCGAAGATGCGAGTTCCCTTGGGTTCGCCCTCATCGCTAATGATTACCGCTGCATTGTCATCAAACTTAACATAGGTTCCGTCGGTCCGACGAATTTCTTTTACCGTGCGAACCACTACGGCTTTAACAACTTCGCCTTTTTTAATACTTGCGTGTGGCAATGCATCCTGAACTGACGCATGAATTATATCGCCAATAATA
>JAIXNA010000060.1 GCA_020328135.1 Candidatus Endomicrobiellum dinenymphae | reverse complement strand
TACCTAAAAAGTGATAAATTCCAAACAACAAACCAAAAATACAGATAAGAAAACCGAATGTTAAAAGCGTTTTACCATCAACGGCGCTTCCAAAAAAACTCACAGAAGCCAAATCAGGAATAACCAAATTTGGCTTCTGTGAGTTTTTTTGGAAGCGCCGTTGATGGTAAAACGCTTTTAACATTCGGTTTTCTTATCTGTATTTTTGGTTTGTTGTTTGGAATTTATCACTTTTTAGGTATTAGAAATCTTCCTGTGCATGAATCAATGAAATCAATTTCAGAACTTATATACGAAACGTGCAAAACATATCTTGTAACTCAGGGTAAATTCATAATTATTCTTGAAGTTTTGCTTGCATGTATAATAGTTGTATATTTTGGCTGGTTGGAACATTTTGCTGCAATTAAGGTTGCCGCAATTATGCTTTGCAGCATTATAGGAATTCTTGGAAGCTACGCTGTAGCTTGGTTTGGCATGAGAATTAACACTTTTGCAAATTCAAGAACAGCTTTTGCAAGTTTGAAAGGGAAACCTTTTTCTCTTTATGCGATACCTCTTCGCGCAGGTATGAGCATTGGAATGCTTTTGATAAGCGTAGAGCTTTTCATAATGCTTGTCATTCTTCTTTTCATCCCTTCAGATTTTTCAGGGGCATGCTTCATAGGTTTTGCAATTGGCGAATCTCTCGGCGCTTCAGTACTTAGAATCGCAGGTGGAATTTTTACAAAAATTGCAGACATTGGCTCAGATTTGATGAAAATTGTGTTCAATATTAAAGAAGACGATGCAAGAAACCCCGGCGTTATTGCAGATTGTACCGGCGACAATGCAGGCGACTCTGTAGGTCCCACTGCGGACGGTTTTGAAACCTACGGTGTTACCGGCGTTGCTTTGGTAACATTTATTGTTCTTGCTGTGAGCGATCCTATTTTGCAGGTTAAGCTTTTAGTATGGATTTTTGTAATGCGTTTGATAATGCTCGTCTCGAGCGCTCTTTCTTATGGAATTAACTCTGTTATTGCAAAAATTAAATATGCCGCAGCAGACAAAATGAACTTTGAAGCTCCTTTGACATCGCTTGTATGGATAACTTCAATAGTTTCAATAGTCTTCACTTTTGTTGTTTCTAACCTCGTAATCAGCAATTTAGGAGACGGAACTCTTTGGTGGAAGCTCTCTCTCATAATAAGTTGCGGAACAATTGCAGGCGCGATAATACCCGAGATAGTAAAAATTTTCACTTCAGTAAAAAGCGCTTTTGTGCAAAATGTTGTTACTTCTTCAAAGCGCGGCGGAGCATCTCTTAACGTTCTTGCAGGTCTTACAGCAGGAAATTTCAGCACGTATTGGATGGGCATCGCAATTATAGTTCTTATGGGTATTGCTTATGCAATAAGCTCGCTAGGATTAGGAACAATTATGATTGCTCCTGCGGTATTTGCCTTTGGTCTTGTAGCATTTGGTTTCTTGGGGATGGGACCTGTAACAATTGCGGTTGATTCTTACGGACCCGTTACAGACAATGCCCAGTCAGTATATGAATTATCACTGATTGAAAATGTTGTTAACGTTGATAAAGAAATTGAGAAAGACTTTGGATTTAAGCCTACTTTTGAAAAATCAAAACTTTTGCTTGAAGAAAACGACGGCGCAGGAAACACATTTAAAGCTACTGCAAAACCTGTTCTTATAGGAACTGCAGTTGTAGGCGCAACAACAATGATTTTTTCAACAATTGTTATGCTTACGGAAGGACTTACGACAGGTCTTGAAAATCTTTCGTTGTTGCATGCTCCTTTCTTGTTAGGATTAATTGCAGGCGGGTCTGTAATTTACTGGTTTGCAGGCGCTTCTAATCATGCCGTAACAAGCGGAGCTTATAAAGCCGTAGAGTTTATTAAAGGAAATATTAAACTCGATGGTACGGCAGAAAAAGCTTCGATTGAAGATTCTAAGAAAGTTGTTGAAATTTGCACAAAATATGCTCAGAAAGGCATGATAAATTTATTCATGGTTGTTTTCTTTACAACTCTTGCATTTGCATTTATTGAACCTTATTTTTTTATAGGATATCTTATTTCAATAGCGTTGTTTGGTTTGTTTCAGGCTATTTTTATGGCAAATGCCGGCGGGGCATGGGACAATGCTAAGAAATATGTTGAAGTTGATTTGCGTGAAAAGGGAACAGAATTGCACAAAGCTACAGTTGTTGGCGATACAGTAGGAGATCCCTTCAAAGATACTTCTTCCGTCGCGATGAACCCCATAATTAAATTTACAACGCTTTTCGGACTTCTTGCGCTGGATCTCGCGTTAGCTCTTTCTACAAAAGGCGCATTGAATGCAGGTCTTGCAGCGATATTTTTTATTATTTCAGTTGTATTTATAGTAAAATCATTTACAGATTTAAGGATAAAAGAAAAAAAGTAAATTTAGTATAGAAAAAAGCGAGTGTTTTCAGGATGACGGCGGTATTCGTTGTTCTGAATTCATTCTGAACGCTTGATGCAGGCCGGATCCACCGCTATAAACGCATATTTTTATCAAGCGCCTTGTTGTCTGTCGCGCTTGAGCGTAACGAAGTATCAATTCCCCGTGTCTTTTTTTCCTCGATACTTTGCCTTCTTCCTGCAATTCCCCTTTCAGTGAAAAGGGCGGCGAGCGTGGCTCGATGAAGTATTGGGACGGCGGGTGTTAATCCGTAGGAGTATGTAGATTAGGCGTTTTGTCTGTGGCTAGATTATGGTGTTTATTATAAATAAAATGAAATTTTTAAGAAATATTTTTGCATTCTTATTAATACCTGCAATTTGCGCTGCAGGATACACCCTTGTTAAAAAATTTCTGTATTTCACAGCTTCTGCCGGAAGTCTCTATATTTCATTTTGGATAGGAATTTTGTGTTACATAGTTTTTCAGATTGTTTTTTATAAACCTATGAGAACCTATGTATTTGGACACGAGCTTTCTCATGCAATAGCTGGGATTTTGAGCGGCGCAAAGATAAAAAAATTTAAAGTTGGCGCAGAATCCGGAGGCGTAGTTTTAACTAAAGATAACATATGGATAACGCTTGCTCCATATTTTTTCCCGATTTATACAATTGCAATAGTAGGCATTTATGTTTTACTTGGTTGGTTTGCCGACATAAAGCAATTTTATTCGTATTATCTTTTTCTTATCGGGTTTTCGATATCCTTTCATATTGCTCTTACCATGCGCGTTCTTTCAATAGAACAGCCCGATTTGAAAATTTTTGGAACATTTTTTTCTTATATTGCAATTCTTGCTGTAAATATTATGGTATTTACTCTGATAGCATCGTTTGCTTTTGTCGACGGCATAGACATTAAAGATGTTTGTTTGCATGCTTATGATAATATATTAAAAATTTATAAATTTTTGTACACCGGAGTGTTAGAAATATGATTAGCGTTCCAAAAGACGAGATAAAAAGAAAAGGGGTTCATTTATTAACGCTTATATATGTTTTTGGGTACTGGTGTCTTCCAAAAAATTTCATTGTAAATGGACTTACTGCTGCAGTTATCATTGTTGCTCTATTTGAATATGCAAGGTTTAAATTCCCAAAATTTAATAATTTCTTTAAAAATAATTTTAAAGGGTTTTACAGACCTGAAGAAGCTAACAAAATCAGCGGTTTAATATGGACGTTATCGGGCGCGCTGCTTACTATTTTGATATTTCCCAATAAATATATGGTTTTTGCAAGTTTACTTTATCTTTCGTTTGGCGATGCTGTCGCGGCTTTAGTTGGCAAAACTTTTGGAAAACATAAAACCTTTGTAGGTAAAACCTTTGAAGGTAGTTTAGCTTGTTTTGTAGTGTGTTTCATATTGGGACTATTTCTTTTTAAATGGCAGTTCGCATTCGCCGGGGCTATTATAGCAACGCTTGTTGAAGCGGCGACTTGGAAATTAAATGATAATTTTTGGATGCAGTTAATTAATACTGGAGCATTGACATTACTATCAAGTTTTATAGCGTGGGCAAAATAAAAAAAAATATTGTATTAATACTTCTTTTTTATTCAATTGCATGTTTTGCGCAGACAAGAACATTTTATACCAATGGGTCAGAAGATGTTAAAAAAATTTCTTTAACCTTTGACGATGGGCCGGGAAAAGCGACAAAACAGATTTTAGAAATACTGGAAGAAAAAAATATTAAAGCTACGTTTTTTATGCTAGGCGTAAGAGTAGTAAACGACCCGGAAACTGCAAAGGCAGTTGCTGCAGCAGGGCATGAAATTGGTAATCATACTTACGAACATATAAATTTCTATACTTATAAAAATGAAGATAAGGCAGAAAAAATAGAAAAAGAACTTTTGCAGTGCGAGAAAGTAATAAAATCAATCCTTGGCATTCAGTCGTTTTTAACGCGTTTCCCTTACGGATATATGAAATCCGATGCTATAGGAGCGGCCAAGAAGCATAATTATTGTTTGATAAATTGGAGTTTTGGAGCTGATTGGCAAGACATAAGCGCTGAAGAGATGCATGTAAAGTATAAACAAGCCATTAAAAACGGAGCAATATTTTTAATGCATGATTTGCCTAAAAATAAAAAAGTGTTATCATTTCTAGAAACTTTTATTGATGAAATTAAAGAGGAAGGTTACAAAATAGTCACTGTAAGCGAATTGTTAAATTTAACTTAACCAAACAGGAGAGAATTTTGCGGCAAATATCTTGATTCTGTCGGTTCAAAAAAGAAAAGTCTGCGCAGTAAAAGCGCAGGGAGCTTTAACGTCGTCAGGTTGTACAATTAAAACAAGACTTGGCATTCGCGACAACCCTATACAGAGACATGCTCTGATAGGGGGTTTGCGGATATTTTTGAGTCGTTGACGAGATAAATAGTTTTAGCAACTTCTGTCGGATAAATATCGACAATTCAAAGTTATCAAGTCTTAACAATCTTTAACAAGTTTTAACATTCTCCGCTTACAAATTGCTTACAATTCTTTGCTTGACAAAACTACCAAAAAGCGTTATCGCGAATTGGCAGTCAATGTGATATGTTTAATTGTTTGTTAAGTCAGGCAGTTTTGTGAGACATATAATTCTTTAGGAGAATGAATATGAAAAATAATTTGAACCCTATATTATTCATATATAAAATTAAAACTTATTGATTTTTCAATGAAACTTTAAAACACATTGAAAATCAACATGTACAAAAAAGCGCTTAAAAACACATTGCAAGACTAAAATAAGACTAAATCTTGATATATGTTATTATTTAAATAGTATTTTTTAGTTTGATTATGTAATAAAATTATGTACAATACACGACGTGTATAATAAGTGTAGTAGTTTCGTTGTTGATTTGCAATAAGAACTTACAAATTGCTTACAGAACGGGTGAAATCATATATAAGGTCAATGCGCTCCGTCGGTATTGCAAGCCAACAAAAAATGCTGCGCTTCATTCTGTCAGTATTGCAAATAGTGTTGGTGTAGAATTAAAGGGGAAAAGTAAATGGCTCAAGAGAAAAAGACAATTGATTTTAAGTCTTCGGTTATCGATAAAAAATCTTGTTCCATAACTATGGATGTTGAAGTTTCGGAAAATATTGTCGCAGAGGAAATTAACTCTGCCTTTAGTCAGATACAGCGAAAGGCTAGAATTGATGGGTTTAGGCAGGGCAAAGCGCCTATGAGTATTGTAAAGCAGAAATTTACCGCTGAAGCTAAGGATAGAGCGGTTGAGAGTATTATTAGAAAGACAGCTTTAGATGTTTTAGAAAAGGAGGTTTTTGCTCCGATTGATTTTCCTGTAGTTGAAGAGTTTAATTATGAACTTGGACAGGCTTTGAAATATCGTTTTACAGCTGAGCGTCACCCGCAAATTGACGCAAAAGATTATAAAAACATTCCTGTGACAAAAGAAGTTTTTAAAATTACTGATGAAAGTTTATCTCAGAGTCTTGATGCTTTAAGGGAGAGAAATGCGAAACTAGTACCATCTAAATCTGGAGATGTTACTAATAAAAACTTTGTTTCGGTTGATTACGATGCTTTTGATGTCGATGGGAAAGCTTTGCCTGAAATTACAGCCAGAGGACATATGTTAGATCTAAGTTCCGAAAATGCGCTTAAAGGATTTAGAGAGGCCATTATAGGCGCAAAAATCGGAGATGAAAAAGACGCGGACATTGAATATCCTGCAGATTATCCTAATAAAACTTTGGCAGGTAAAACAATATCTTTTAAAATTAAAGTTATTGAAGTAAAAGAAAAGGAACTTCCTGAGCTTAGCGATGATTTTGCCAAAGATATGGGAATCGAAAATCTTGAAGATTTGAAAACAAAAGTAAAAGAAACAATAGAGGTTGAAGAAAAACGTCGCCAAGATATGAGTGTCGAAAAGCAAATTATTGATTATATGCTCGAGAAAAATAAATTTGAAATTCCTCAATCTTTGGCAAAATCATCGCTAAGCTCAGGAAGTTCCTTTTCTTTTACTTCAATAACTTTAATTTTAAAAGATATTG
>JAIXNA010000059.1 GCA_020328135.1 Candidatus Endomicrobiellum dinenymphae | reverse complement strand
AAGGCGAAAGATTGGGACAGGGTAGAGATAATTCAAAAATATATTTGGCGGCCAATCCTTTAACGCCCCAGCTTTTGTTTCGTTATTACCAAAAGCTTTCGCCCTTATTTTAACTTCTATTTCTTCGGCAATTAAAGGATTGGCCGCCAAATATATTTTTGAATTATCTCTACCCTGTCCCAATCTTTCGCCTTTATAACTAAAAAATGCTCCTGCTTTTTCAATTATTCCATCGTTTACGCCCATGTCTATCAAGTATCCAAATCTATCAATGCCCTGTCCAAATATTATTTCAAATTCGGCTTGTTTAAAAGGAGAGGCTACTTTGTTTTTTACAACTTTTACTCTTACTCTATTGCCTAAAACCTCATCGCCTCTTTTAACAGATTCAATTCTCCTTATATCCAATCTTACCGAAGAATAAAACTTAAGAGCAAGCCCTCCGGGCGTCGTTTCAGGGCTTCCCCACATTACGCCTATTTTTTGTCTCAACTGATTTATAAATATTATTGAAGTTTTGGATTTAGAAATATTGGAAGTAAGTTTTCTAAGCGCCTGGCTCATAAGTCTAGCTTGGAGACCTATAAAAGAATCGCCCATCTCGCCTTCAATTTCAGCCTTTGGGACAAGCGCTGCAACTGAATCGACAACAATAATGTCAACTGCTCCAGAGCGTATAAGCTTGTCTGCAATTTCAAGTCCCTGCTCTCCTGAATCGGGCTGGGATATCAAAAGGTTATCTATATCCACGCCAAGTTTTTTTGAATACTCAGGATCCATAGCGTGTTCCGCATCTATGTACGCCGCAATACCGTCAAGTTTTTGAGTTTCAGCTACCATACATAAAGCCAAAGTGGTTTTCCCTGAAGATTCAGGACCATAAATTTCCACTATTCTGCCGCGCGGAATACCGCCGATACCTATAGCTATATCAAGAGGAAGAGCGCCTGTTGGTATAGAATCAACTTGTTCCATTGCATGCTTTTCGCCAAGCCTCATAATTGCTTCTTTACCAAAATCTTTTTCAATTTGCGAAAGAGCCAAATCCAACGCTTTCAGTTTCTCGTCTTTTGCCATAAAATCCCCTCCATACCAACCTATATTCTTACAATTTTATCCGACTTAACATTTCTAAATGCATTTCGCGTATCAACAATAATCTTTGCTTCTTTTAGAACCCTCTCATAATCAATATTTGCATGATCTGTAATAACAACAACAGCATCATATTTATTTAATCCCGAAAGAGATTTAATTGACAATAAAACTCGTCCGCAACCACAATTTTTTATCACAGGGATATATGGATCGTAATAAGATAGTTTTACGCCTTTTTCAATTAAAATATTTATAACGTCAATTGCGGGAGACTCGCGTATATCTGCGACATCCTTCTTATAAGCTGCGCCTAAAACTAAAACTTTTGAATTTTTTAAGGCCTTAGTCTTTTTGTTTAGAGCGTCTGATATTGTTGAAACAACATATTCTGGCATTTTTGAATTCATTTCGCCCGCTAATTCAATAAATCTAGAATAGAAATTTAGCGTTTTGAGTTTCCACGATAAATAATGTGGATCTAAAGGAATGCAGTGTCCTCCAATTCCAGGTCCCGGATAAAAAGGCATAAACCCAAACGGCTTCGTGGCGGCGGCTTCTATAATTTCCCAAACATTAATGTTAAGTTTATTGCACATCAACGCAACCTCGTTGACAAGCGCTATATTTACAGCTCTAAAAGTATTTTCCAAAAGTTTTACCATTTCGGCAGTCTGTGTTGAAGAAACTTTATGCGCTTTTGTAAAAGAACCGTAAACAGCCGCGGCAAGATCTGCGCACTTCTCACACAAACCGCCTACAACTTTAGGAGTATCTTTTATGCCAAATTTTTTGTTTGACGGGTCAATTCTTTCTGGACTAAAAGCTAGAAAAAAATCTTCACCGGCGTTTAAGCCTGTTTCTTCAAGCATTGGCATAACCAGTTCGTTGGTAGCGCCCGGATATGTTGTCGACTCAAGAATGATAAGTTGTCCTTTTCTCAGAGTTTTTTTGATGTTCGCTACGGCTTCTACTATGTAAGAAACATCAGGATCTTTAGATTTGCGAAGAGGCGTGGGAACGCAAATAATGATAACGTCCATTTTTACAAAGTTTTTAAAATCCAAAGTTGCTGAAAATTTTTTACTTGATACAATTTCTTTCATGTCGTTTGTATCAACATCGCCGATATAAGATTTACATTTATTTATCATGCTTACTTTAAACTCATCAACCTCAAACCCAGTAACGTTAAAACCCTGTTTTGCAAGTTCAACAGATAACGGTAGTCCTACGTACCCCTGCCCAACAACGCCTATTTTTGCAATTCTTGTGTTAATTTTATTTAGTAAACGTTTATGCATTGTCTCTCCGCTTAAAGCTTAACATTCTTAAACCAATATTTATTTTCCAAATACCAGTCAACTGTCTTTTTTATACCCTGATCCAAAGAAACTTTTGGAGACCATTTCAAAAGTTTATTTGCTTTATCAATATTTGCCCAAGTAGCGACTATATCTGCTTTATGGAACGGTCTGTAATTGTATTTGGCTGTTTTATTTAAGTTTTTTTCTATTAAATTTATCATATAGCTGAGCTTATAAGGTTTATTTCCACCAAGATTAATAACCTCAAAACCAGTTTTTTTTAACGATTTTATTGTCCCTCTTGCTATATCTTCAATGTACGTAAAATCTCTGCTCTGGGAACCGTCGCCAAAAAGTTCAATGGGGTTGCCCTCGTCAATCCATTTAATAAAGCGTATTACGCTCATATCCGGTCTTCCTGCGGGACCGTAAACAGTAAAATATCTTAAAATACTGACATCAAGCCCATATAAATAATGATAGGAATAACACATCGCTTCAGCGCCTTTTTTAGAAGCGGCATAAGGTGATATCGGAGTATTTACAGCAAGAGTTTCCACGAAAGGTATTTTTTGCCCAGCATACAAAGAAGATGTTGATGCCAAAACAAATTTTTTTATTTTCTTTTCTTTTGCAATATCAAGAAGGTTTAAAGTTCCCAAAGTATTTGCAAAAACATAGATAAAAGGATTTTCAATACTATAACGCACTCCGGCTCTTGCGGCAAGATTTATTACTGATTCAAACTTATACTTCTTTGTTATTTTTTCAATATCTTCTTTAATTTCAATATCAGCTTTATAAAATTTAATATTTTTAATTTTTTTAAGATTATCTAACCTATATTTTTTAACTCTCGCATCATAGTAATCATTGAGATTGTCTATACCTACCACATTTTTACCTGCTTTAGCAAGCAGCTCGCAAACTTTACTGCCAATAAAACCTGCCGCGCCGGTAACTAAAACAGTCATATTGTGTATTCCTTTAAAAGCATAGTCTGCGGGGGATTGTATAAAATTTGACAATTTTTGTCATTTCGCGACGCTAATAAGAAACTGATGTATGCGTACCATCGCCAATGTGTCTTGCGCGCAATACTTTAATAAATTTTTTTTTGTTTCTTCTATTCTAGCATTATCATAAAGCCCCATTGCCATAAAAGCAAAAGCCGCGGCGGCATCCCCGCCTTCTCCGATCTCTAAACCTGCATAACTCATTTCAGGGATTAACGCGGGAAGAACCTTTTTAATAGATGAACGACCGCGGAAATCTATATCGTAATAATTTTTTCTGACTATCAATTCTAAATCAACAATTCTTTCAATTATTTTGTTAAGTTTATCGCTTAAATCAGGAAACGTCATCGAAAGTTTTGATACTGAAATACGTTCAGAATTTGCATAAGTTATAACGCTGCCATCTTCTCCAAGATATTCTATAAGCTTTTCCGCAATTTCGCGACGACAATCTTTTGTAGGATCTGCTATATATTCGTAATGATTCAAAATATTCCCCAAGTTATCAGTTTTGTCTAACGAAAACTGCGTTAGAAGCTGCGTATGAGGAGCTATGTTTGGATAGAGAGGCATTATTGTGGTAACAGATTCAAAATCAAGATAATAAAACGGCTGCTTTATATTCTCTATTTCTATTTTTAAATTTTCAGACACGTAATTTGTAGTTGTTAAAACGCTGTTTTTAACAACTTTCTGCATTTCCGTAAGTTCAAAATCGTCAGGAACTTTATCGATAGTATCCGCGCCTAGCGCTATCAATTCTTCCATTGCAAGTATAGAAAGCCTTGGCAAATCAAAAATATGATTTTTTACATCTTTGCCAGTGCATTCATCAAACAAAGGACAATTTTTACAGGTCCTTTTTAAATATGGTTGAGGCATATTTTCAGACTCAATATCTTCAAAAGCTTTATCCGAAAGAGACAAAAACTCTTGAACTTTCAGTTCAACTTTTTCAGTACAATCAAGCTCTGTAAAAAGACGCGATATATCCATTCCTAAACGATAATCATTTGACAAGTGAAGAACGCTCGTCTTGCATATCTTTATGCCATATTTGGCTAAAACCATCGCGCTAAACGACATGTCGCTAACATATCTAACTTTGTATTTGCTTCCTGATTTTACCTCAAATAAGCGCCACAAATTATCTTCAAGTCTTTGCAATATATCAGCTTTTACAGAAAAGCCGCCGGCAACAAACTGGGCGTCATAAATCGTTTTAATGTCGGTGTTTGAAATCAAATCTCCGATGTCTAATGCCGGATTATCAGCCTTAAGTATTTTTGCATTTACAGCATCAGGAAAAAGTTGACGAGATGCTTTATGAACATTTTTTCCTTCAAGAGTAAGAAGCTTGTTGTTAAGTCCGGCAAATCTTGGAAGCGCGCCTCTTTTTGTCATCCAACCCAAAGTACGACAGCTTAGGTAATTAATAAAAGCCGTTTTATTTATATATCTCATAACTCTAAACAACAAAGTTGTTTTTTAATCTCGCGTTTTCATTTCCAATTTTAACTTTGCTTTCTTTAAATTCTTCATTACCGAGTAAGGCGCTTTCACTCTGCCCATAACAGGTTTTTCTTTTTTATACGGACCGTGGCAATCTGACCCACCCGTTGCGATAATATTAAAACATTCCGCAATACTTAAAAATTTTCTCACTGCGCTTTCAGAGTGCTTTATGTGCCAAGCTTCTATACCCATCAATCCGTCTTTTATAAGAGATTCAAACATATTTACATCGCTATAATGGATGTAATATGGATGCGCCATAACAGGTATGCCGCCTGCGCTTAAAATAAGCTTTATAGCATCGCCAGCTGAAAGTGAATACTTGGAAACATATGCCGGTCTGTCGTTAGCTAAATACCGCTGAAATGCTTCTTGGATACTTCCTACAAGTTTTTCTTCAACTAAAGCTTTGGCAAAATGCAACCTTCCTATTACGCTATTGCCTGCATTTTTCACAAAGCTGTCGTTTTTTAACACGGCGCCGTTTTTTTTAAGTTTTGCAAATATTTCTATTGCTCTGTTACATCTTGCTTGTTTAAAAACAGCTAAAGCTTCTTTTAATTTTTCAGATTTATAATCTATAAAATATCCCAAAATATGCATTTCGCTTTTTTGAAAATTCAAGATAATCTCCGAAGACAACTCAACGCCCGCAACGACCTCAATACCGATCTTAGCTGCAGCTTGTATAGCCTCATCAATGCCATCCACACAATCGTGGTCAGTTATACTTATTGCGGAAAGATTTGCTTTAGAAGCATATTCAACAACTTCTTCTGGGGAAAACGTACCGTCAGAATAAATTGAATGAATATGCATATCAACATACAAATTATTTGATTTACTGCCATCCATCAAAGAATCTCCGAAGACAACTCAACGCTTTTTGAAACAAGACAGGCGCTTTTATGCCATTTTCATTATTAAATTTTTTAAAAAGGGGCAACTCTTCAACAACTGTCATGGAAATAACTACTTTGTTATCGTGAAAAGAAAAAATTGCATCTGGATCACGCGGCAAAACATTCGTATCTAGAATAAAATGTTTTCATTCGCATCTCCCGTTCTCTTTCTCATTATACTAAAATTTCACAGCAACAATACATTCTTCGTACTCTTGTCAGACAAAATAAAGGTTAAGGGTTTAAAGGTCAAGAAAAACCCTCTCGGTTTTAAAAAACTAAGAGGCTTTCTTGTTTGCTATTAAACTACATCTTTAGAAATTCATTCTAGTTCTTGCACCGAAGACAAGCGCATCGTTTTATTTTCTACATTGCCTCGCTGATGATTTGCAAAGCGCCGTACGGAAGGAGATATTGTAAAATGTTTATCTAACTCAAATTTTATAATACAATTCAAGTTCTGTTTCCGCTCCGTTTTTATATTTAGAGTCATATTTTAGGAATAAAGGTTAAAAAGTTGCTACACGAACTAAACATCTTTGAATAATGACTTTAGAMCATACTCCTAAAAGACTCTTATTGCCTCTTTGTTTCCGTAGGCAGCAACAGTCTTTGAACTTAGTCCGTTGGAACTTTGTTCCGGACTTTGCCCCTTTAATTATAGAGTCCCAAAAAACGGCTAATGGGACTCTATAATTAA
>JAIXNA010000058.1 GCA_020328135.1 Candidatus Endomicrobiellum dinenymphae | reverse complement strand
TAAAATTATTCTCGTTGATATTCCTGTTAAAAAACTTTATATTGATAACATCGAATTTGAATTTGAAGATGTTGTATCTTTTTATTATGATACTAAAATAAAATATTTTATGATATGATGCGACTCCTAATCTCACATATATTTCTCGATAAAGGCATTTGTGGATAAACTGCCACCATCTCATCAACCCACTGAAAAAGGTAGTGCAAGAAGTCCTTGTCAATGTTTTTGGCATTGCCACCCCTTTTGTAAAAAGAGGAATAAAACATTGTAGTAATTCCCCTTTCTTTGAAAGAGATGGCGAGCGTAGCTCGACGGTGGTATTGTTCCTTAAAAAACAAGTATAATGATAACATCGGATGTGAAACAACTGTGACGATAGTTAATAATTACATCCTCGTGCGTTTTACCTGCATAAATTGTAAATCTATTTGAGAAAAATGTTGTTTTATATATAATAATAACTATGAATTACAGCGTGGGTATTGTTTACAATAAATCAAAAGCTAATGCAAAAAAACTTGCGTTGAGGATTGCTTTGTGGCTTAAGCAAAATAAGTGCAAGGTGTTTGTAAGCAATTCTATGTCCGTAAAAGCAAAAAAATTTGATTTTGTTTTATCTGTTGGCGGCGATGGAACAATGCTCAAAATTATAAGAATATTTTCACCGTTATCAGTACCTGTAAAAGGCATCAATCTTGGTTCTCTTGGTTTTTTGACAGATGCGGATACAGATGAAGTCTTGATTCTTTTAAAAAATATTTTATCTTCCGGTTTTAAAATTGAAAAAAGAATTTTGCTTTTAGTAGAGTTTGAGTATAAGGGCAAAAAGTTAAAAACAGTAGCTGTAAACGATTGTGTTGTACGTTCGTTGTCAGGCGGTAAGCTTATTACTGTTGATGTAGATATAGATAAAAACTTTACTGCTGAGTATAAGTGCGATGGAATGATTATTGCTACTCCTACCGGTTCAACAGCATATTCTCTTGCAGCTTTTGGACCTATAGTATATCCTAATCTTTCGGTTTTTATTCTCACTCCTATTTCTCCGCATACCTTAACGCAAAGACCTATGATACTTTCAAGCAAGAGTAGTATTTCTTTTATTGCCAAAAACAAGTACAGCAACGGGAAAATTATGGTATCTATAGATGGGCAGGAAAATTATACGCTTCCTAATGGAGCGAAGATAAAATTTTCTATTTATAAAAAATCTCTTAAACTTGTTAAAAATTGTAGTAGATCATATTTTGAAACTTTAAAGACAAAATTGCACTGGGGCGTTTAATGTTGACTGCGCTTTCCATAAAGAATTATGCTTTAATCGAAGATTTAAGTGTTGATTTTTCAGACGGATTTACTGTTATTTCGGGCGAAACGGGATCCGGTAAATCCATATTAATAAAATCAATAGAATTGCTTACCGGCGCCCGAGCTGACATATCGTACATACGCTCAGAGTGTTCTGTATGCGCTATTACGGCGTCCTTTGAATATAAAAACCCTAGAATTACGGATTTTTTAAATAACTTTTCTATTTCTTCAGATAACAATACCATTTTAATACGTAGGACTATTGAAAAATCAGGAAAAAGTAAAGCTTTTATAAACGATTCTCAGGTAAGTATCTCAGTTCTTGCTGATATTGGGGAATTGCTTGTAGATTTTCATGGGCAATGTGAAAAACATTCACTGCTTGATTTAGATTCGCAGCTTGAAATATTGGACAATGAAATATTGGATATTAAGCCATTGCTTGCAACTTCGGCAGTTTTGTATGCGAAAGTTAAAAGTTTACAGACCAAAATTGAAGCGATGAATTTGTCTGATTCTGATAGAGAAAGAAGAATTGATTTATATTCTTTTCAAGTAAAAGAAATTGAAGATGCTAATCTTGAACCCGGCGAGGACGAAAGACTCGAAACCGAATTGCCAAAACTAAAAAATGCGGAAAAAATTACCGCTTTGGCGCAGGAAGTTGCTGAAATATTATATTCTTCAGAAAATGCAGCTTTAGACGGCATTTTGAAAGCAAAGAAAAATATTGAAGTAATAAATTCTTACGGAGCAGACGGTTCCGAGGCTGTGTCTTTAATAGAGCGGTCGTACTATCATGCTGAGGAAGCCCGTAGAGAAATTGAGAATATTCTTTCAAAAACACACTTGGATCCTGAAAAGCTAGATGCCGCTCTTGAAAGAACAGAGCTTATTAAAAAACTAAAGAAGAAATATGGAAACACCATAGAGTCTATCATCGAATATAAAAATAAAATCTCCAATGAGTTAAATTCTTTGTGTAATTATAAAGATGATTCTGAGAAAATAAAGAAAGAATTAGAATTAGAAACAAAATGTTTGATTGAAATCTGTGAGACTATAAGTAAGAAGAGGCAAAAAGCGGCGCAGGTTTTTGCAAAGACAATTCAGAAAGAACTCTTTGATTTAGACATTAAAAATGCTATACTTGAAGTCAAGTTTGGCAGAAAATCGCCATCTGCARATGGCTACGATTTAATAGAGTTTATGTTTTGTGCAAATAAGGGGGAAAAAGTTCTTCCTTTGAAGAATACGGCTTCGGGCGGCGAGTTGTCAAGAGTTTTGCTTGCTGTAGAGTTGTCGTCAAAAATGAAGAGGGATCAAACAACTATATTTGATGAAATTGATACCGGGACAGGCGGTAAAGCGGGCGAAAAAATAGGTGAAAAACTTTCAAAACTTTCAAAAAAGAAACAGGTGTTTTCTATAACGCATTTAGCTCAAGTTGCGGCATTTGCGAGGATGCATATAAAAATCTATAAGGAAACAGTAAATTCCAGAACTTATACAAAAGCTAAGGCTCTTTCCGAAATAGAACACATCGAAGAAATAGCAAGAATGATATCTGGCGAAAAAATCACAAAGACAGCCTTAGATCATGCAAAAAACTTAGTAGCGGCTTATCTGCAATAGAGGCATTGAAAAATACGAGACGAAAAATCGGAGTTTTACTTTATGAATTTTCTTTCTGGAATGAATGCATTAACGATAGTTTTTGCCAGCTTGTGTCTTTTTGTAATTGCGTATCGTTTTTATGGTATTTTCTTGGCGAACAAGCTTTTACATATTGACCCTCTTCGTATTACACCCGCGCACAAGTATGTTGATGGACATGACTATGTGCCAACAAACAAGAACGTTCTTTTTGGACATCATTTTGCGGCAATAGCTGCGGCGGGACCTCTTGCAGGTCCAGTTCTTGCGGCGCAATTTGGTTTCTTACCGGGAACTTTATGGATACTCATTGGTTGCGTACTTGGAGGAGCTGTTCACGATCTCGTAGTGCTTTTCGCGTCCGTACGGCACAAAGGACAGAGCTTGGCAACAATCGCAACAAAAGAAATCGATAAAGGGACAGGTATAGTTGCAGCTTTTGCAATTTTATTCATTTTAATTATGACGCTTGCCGGTTTATCCTTGGTATGTATAGGGGCAATGTACAATGCTCCGTGGTCGCTTCTAGTGGTTTGCTCTACTATTCCTATAGCCATTCTTATGGGAATAATTATGAAGTATAATAAAAAATCCGGAATTTTGCTTGCAAGTATTATTGGCGTAGGATTATTAATTTTGGTAATTCTTTTAGGGAAAACCATTACAAGCATTCCCCTAATGCAAAGTCTGTTTACGTGGGACACTAAATCTCTTGCCATTGCAATTTCTCTGTACGGGTTTTTTGCATCAGTGCTTCCTGTAGGACTCTTATTAGTTCCTCGCGATTATCTTTCTACATATTTAAAAGTCGGAACAATTGCTTTACTTACGATAGGAATTATTTTTGTTCATCCTGCAATACAAATGCCGGCTCTTACTAAATTTATTGGCGGTGGCGGACCTATCGTTGGCGGACCTGCGCTTCCTTTTATTTTTATAGTTATAGCTTGTGGCGCGCTTTCAGGTTTTCATGCAATTATTGGGACAGGAACTACTCCGAAAATGCTTAATAACGAAAAGGAACTTCTTTTTGTAGGATATGGAGCGATGCTTGTAGAAGGATTTGTAGCTATAATGGCATTGATAGCAGCTGTAACGCTTATGCCTGGTGATTACTTTGCAATCAATACGCCAAAGGTCGCCTATGATACTTTCATCGCTGCGAATCCTGAATTTGTTATCAGAGATTTGCTTTTTCTTAATGAGCAAATAGGTATAGATCTTGCCGGAAGACCAGGCGGATCTGTATCGCTTGCAGTAGGAATGGCCCATATATTTAGCAGAATTCCTTTAATGGATAAGATAATGGCGTATTGGTATAACTTTGCCGTTATGTTTGAGGCTGTATTTATTCTTACAGCTATAGATGCAGGAACAAGAGTGGGTCGCTTTTTCTTGCAGGAATTAATCGGATTTGTAATTCCTAAATTCAATGATCAACAATGGAAAGCAGGACCTATAATTGCAGGAATAATATTTACATTTGCATGGGGATATTTAGTTTGCACGGGAGATATTGGCAGCATATGGCCTTTATTTGGCATAAGCAACCAACTTCTTGCTTCGTGCGCATTAATTATATGCACAACAATGTTTCTTAGAATGAACCGTGGGAAGCTCGCGTTAACTACGGCAATTCCCGGTATTTTTATGGCAATTATTACGTTGTGGGCAGGCTATATTCAGGTATTTGGTTCACGCCTCCCTAATGGAAACTTTTCATCTGGTTATTTTGCCAAGGGACAGATTCTTCTTGGTGTTTTGGGCATGGCAGTAATGGTTCTTATGATTATTGTATTTATAAGAGCATTTAAAAAATGGGCTGAACTAATTAAAATTAAGACATTGAAGACGGACGAGTATGGGGAATCTGTAAAAGAGATAGTTGCAGAGTAAAAATCTTAATATCAAATTTAAGCAGTCAATTAATACCCTCGGCGCGCATAAGCCTTTTTGAGATTTGGGTCAAAAGCAGTGTTGTGTTTTAGCATATTCATGTATTTAATTTTTAATAAGTATTTCCTGTTCTAAACCTTTTTTATGTTTGTGAATCAGTTGTATCAATTCTTTTAATTGATCTTCGTTGATTTTTTCTTGTTCAAAAGTTTCTTTTTGATTATCGTATAATGCTGTATTTCCAAATTTGCTATAAACTTTTCAATATTTTCAGGGATTAAAAACATAGCTTTGTCTGTAAGATATTTCTTGTATTCGTTCAAATAAATTCCAATTCCAGCAAAATCAAAATCTCCAAAATGCAGATAATTGTTTGGAATTGATTGTAACCATTTTATTAAATCTTTGCTTTGATTTTGAGGATAACGACTTACGAATAAAGGGCGCATATTTTCAAATAAATATTTTTGTTTTTTTGGTGTGTCTAAAATTTTCAGGATTTTCTATCCCAACGATGGTAATATCTTGAGGTACTATAAATTTTTCAAAATCATATATAAATTGAAAAGTGCCTTCCCATTGGATTCACTGTGATTTTTTCTTCATTCAAAATCGCTTGAATTGGCAAATAGCAATTTACCAAAAAACCTTTGAAAGTTCTTACTTTTTTCAATTTTGAATATGACGAAACGGCAACTAATTCACCTCTTGTTACATTTTCTTGTTTTTGAGTGTCAATATATTCTTGTAAATCAGTGATTGAATATTTACTCTGCAGGAAAATGTGCAATGATTCTGAGTTAGAAATTGAAAGTTTTTCTGTATTCTACCTTTTCTCTCAATAATTTTTTCTTCAATCAATTCTTCAATTACTGAATGTTTTGCTGAACTTGCAGCAATTTGATTACCTTGCAGTAAAGTCAGTAGTTTTTCTGCTATGTGAATAGATATTTTCATGCTTTCACATTCACCAATTTTTTGATATTTGTTACATTTTTGCTGTCTTTTGCCAATAGATAGGTATATTTATAATAGGCTGCACTGTAGGAAGTTGGCGAACTGTTAATTAACCAAATATTACGTTCATTAGCAAACTGCAAAATTCCTTTGACATTATTGGGGTGCAGTTTACCTATTTCATCCATCATACAATGCAGACTAAAATCTCCCTTATTTTTCTTGTCTGCTTTTTCCTTAAAAACATTCAGCAACATAATATTTATCATTGCTTTTACCAAAATATCTGTTCCGTCAGAACCTACATTTGTTAGTTTTTCAACCCAACCCGTATCATTATCATTTTCTATAATTTTAAATTGCAACTCAAAAGAATCAGACAACGTTATTTCTTTTTCTTTCGTGTCATTCATTGCTTTAATAAGAGCTTTCAAAAGTGAAATTGCTTTCTCATTCTTATTGCCTTGTTCTTTGGAAGCAAACAAGTTCGGGCTTCCCAAATCAAACAGATTTTCATCTTTAAAATTTTTAATTTCAATCAATAATTTGAAGATATTATTAGCGCTTTCGGTTGTTCTCAATTCCATACTCTTAATTGCGCCTACAAAATTTCTAGCAATAAAATCGTTATTAATTTCGCAAATTATTTTGCTGATCTCGCCCTCTTTTTCTATAAGTCTCTGAATTTCAAAACCAATATTGCGAATAATATTAGCAAAACGTTCTTCAAAACGTTTTTTGTATTCGTCAATCTTGTTTTCATCA
>JAIXNA010000178.1 GCA_020328135.1 Candidatus Endomicrobiellum dinenymphae | reverse complement strand
ACACAACATCACAATCACAGGTAAAACGCATGAAAAATTAAAAGTCGTGGGTGTGTAAAAAATACTTTTCATGCGTTTTACCTGTGATTGTGATGTTGTGTTCATGAAAAAAAAGGGGGGGAGTACAAAATGGTAAAATATAGACTGGCGGTTGTAGGCGCAACGGGCGCAGTAGGACGTGAAATGATTAAAATGCTCGAGAACAGGAGTTTCCCTGTTGAAAGTATAAAATTTTTGGCTTCAGAACGTTCCGTAGGTCAAAAATTAACGTATAAAGACGCGGAAGTAACAGTTGAACTACTTACAAAGGACAGCGGCAAAGGTCTTGATATCGCTCTTTTTAGCGCAGGGACACATGTTTCTAAAGAATTTGCCCCTTTTTTTGCAGCCGACGGATGTTTTGTTATAGACAATTCAAGCGCATGGAGAATGGATAAGAATATTCCATTGATTGTCCCAGAGGTAAATCCTCGCGAACTCAAAAAAGATAAAAGGATTATAGCAAATCCTAACTGCTCTACAATACAGATGGTTGTAGCATTAAAGCCTTTACACGACTTTGCAAAGATAAAAAGAGTTATTGTTTCAACATATCAGTCTGTTTCGGGCGCTGGACAAAATGGCGTCAACGAGCTTATTGAACAAACAAAAGCTTGGGCTGAAGGGAAAACAATACCGTCGGCAAACAAGTTCCAATACCAAATAGCGTTTAATCTTATTCCTCAAATAGACGTTTTTACAGAAAACGATTATACAAAAGAAGAAATGAAGATGACAAACGAAACGAAGAAAATTATGGGGGATAATTCCATAGAAATAAGCACGACGTGCGTAAGAGTACCTGTATTTCGTTCGCATTCTGAAAGTGTATGGATTGAAACCGAAAAGCCTCTTTCGCCTGCGCAAGCAAAGGAATTATTATCAAAAGCTAATGGGATACAGCTTTTAGATGACCCAAAAACCAAAAAATACCCTACGCCTTTATTTGCAGAAAACATGCAGACAACATACGTAGGAAGAATCCGCTCGGATATTTCAACAAAAAATAACGCATTAACGTTTTGGGTTGTATCTGACAATCTTTTAAAGGGCGCTGCGCTGAACGCAGTACAGATTGCAGAAACACTTGTAGCCATTGGACTTGTTTAGAGTTGAGAGCTTATTCTTGTTTCTTAACTTTTCTTCACGAATCCTCATTTGTTCCTAAATCTTTGTTCGTTTTCTTTTCTTTTATATAAACTCTCATTTTCGTCCGTAAAACATAAAGATGTTCATATGCCTCCTTCTGATAGTTGATTGAAGCATTATAACTAACGTGAACACGTGCAAATATCTCTTGACACTTAAACTCCTTCTCAGACACTATATCTGCAATTTCATGTAATGGGGGTGGGACTTCGAACCATTCATCCCATTCATCTTTTTTATACTGTTCGTCATATACCGGTTTCAACTCAACCGTAAGAGATCCCTACAAAAAGACAAATAAGAGCAACAAACTACGCCAATAAATTTTCCGCTATTTTCAAAACCAGTTATTTTTCATAACCAAACTCCTTACCAATAAATTTTCCGCCATTTTCAAAACCAGCATCTATTTCACGTTGCATCCAGTTTAACTTAATCTAGTTTAATTTATCTCTTTAATGCGAATTATATCTAAAATGTGAAGAATTGATTGCATGGCAACTTATTAACAAAATGTGAATGATAATTAACAACTGTTAAAGTTATATATGACTATAAGTAAAATTATTTATATTTATCAACATAAATTTTATAAAACATAACAATTAACTTTACTGTTTATAATTTATCAACAATCCATTTGTACTTAACATAATATATATTATCGGACACAAATTTTTATGTTTTCAAGTCTTTGTTGGCATCGTAATTTTAGGCGTACTATCTATAACATATTTTCTTAGTAATGCTCCATCGCTTATTTTCAGCTCATTGTTTTCAGTAAAAATATATAAATAACAAACCTCAACATTGACTTGACAATCCCATAGAAAAGAAGTAGCATTCTCCGACAGACGAACGAAATAATAGAACTTGATGAAATATTGACTCCCTAAAAATGTTTAATAAACACATAGCCGTATTATTGTCGCTATCAATTATATTATCTTCATGTAGTAAGGGTAACGACATTGGACGCGTATCTCAAACGAATGACTCG
>JAIXNA010000177.1 GCA_020328135.1 Candidatus Endomicrobiellum dinenymphae | reverse complement strand
TTGATAACTATCTGTTTTAGAATACTTTCCATATTCATAAGTCCTAATAGCTTTAACAAAATAGAGAAATTTGTTAAAGCTATTAGGACTTATGAATATGGAAAGTATTCTAAAACAGATAGTTATCAATCCACTGAAAAAGAGGGGGAAAGAAGTCCTTGAAAAAAGATATAATCAAGCGCGCATATAAGCTTTATCAAGGTAAAACTGTTTGCAACAATCATTGACGCAAAAGGCTATATTTATCATTGGCGCGACCTCTATGTGATTTTTTGAATAAAACATTCCTGAGTTAATAGTGTATTGTCCTGTCAGAAAAGAATCATATCCGTCTCACAACCCCTCACAATCAATCTTAAGTAAAATCTTTTCCTTTATTTTTTGAGCATAATTCTACTAAATATAATTTATATCTTTTGCCGTAACTGTCATCATTGTAGGAGAAATGTTGAAAGAATTACTCCGATTTAAGATTTACAAGCAGCGGGACTTCGTCGCAATCAGGGAATAGATAGCAGTTGACGCATTCGCTCCATATTTTATGAGGCAGCGTTTCTTTAGGTATAACAACGTATCCAAGTTTTTTAAAAAACTCAGGTTTAAAAGTCAAAGAAAAAACTTTGTATATGCCTAAACCTTTAGCGTTTTCTTGAAGCTTTTCAACTATTTTTCTGCCGAGCCCTTGCCATTTAAATTCTTCAGCTACCGCTAATGCTTTTATTTCTGCTAGGTCTTCCCAAGAAACATGCAACGCGCCGCATGCTATTATCTTACTTTTATTTTCGAGAACAACAAATTCTTGAATGTTTTCATATATGGCGTTTAGCGATCTGTGGAGCATTTCTTTGTTGTTTGCATAATGTTCCACCAGCGTATGTATTTCTTTTACATCTGTAACTTTTGCCGGTCGTATGTTCATCTAGTTAATCCTTTGATTTAATTTATAAAATCATATCCTGCTTGAATTGCCTTTTTATTAACATCAACAAGATTTGGTTTTGCGGCAAATACTTTTTCACATGCAACAAATATGCTGTTTATGGAAAAATATTTTTCGGAAGAATCTTGCTTATTATTTGTTCTGAGAGCTTTCATAAAAGCGCCTACAGCAACCATGTTCGCAGTTTTTATGTTTCTAATCTCCTTATCTGCAATATCGGTTACCGGTACAAAATAGGGGTTTATTTTGCATTGTTTATCTTGCAATGCCACTGAAGAATTTGCAATTACTACAGAATTGTCCACCATTTTTGGCATGAACTTGTTAAGAGATGGTTCGTTTAGCGCTATTAGCGCGTTCGGGTTGAAGGCAAAAGGAGAGCCTATCTCATCATTTGATACAACAATCGTAGAGTTGGCTGCGCCGCCTCGCACTTCTGCTCCGTACGATGGGAACCATGTTGTATATAAACCCTGTTCTATTGCAGCCTGCGCAACTAGAATGCCGGCCAAAAGAACCCCTTGACCGCCAAACCCAGCTATTATTATTTCAATTTGCATAGCGTCCTTATTTATTAGTTGTTTTGTGATTAAAATCCTTTTGAAACTATTATGCCAACAATAGTATGATATTATTATCTAGTTTGTCAATTAAACGCGCCCATATTAAGGAGGAGTGGCGCCTATAATACATGATTCAATCTATGGTTAGAAAAAAATTAAAACGATACCCCGCCTTCTTTATTATTAAAGACTTGTTGTTTTAATCCGTTTATCTTTGTTTGACAAACTTTAAACATACATGTAAAATCACCACGGAGCGATTGCGTTTTTGTAGAGATGAAAGAGGGTAAGACTGTATTGTTGCATATGCCTCTTTTATACTTTGCGTTTCAGCCGAAAGAAAAGTCGATTGCGCCGATGCCGGTGGATCCAATTCCAAAAAAGTTGGATGATAAAAATATCACTTTTAACTTTACTTATGCATCAGATGGAAATTAAAAAACAAAATACAAAAGGATCTAAAAATGTTTGAGGGGAAAAGTTTTATAGAGATACTGAATATGGGAGGATGGTCGTTATACGTACTTTTTGCGGCGTCGGCGCAATCGACTTTTCTTTCGGCTGAAACGCAAAGTATAAAAGAGGGTAAGACTGTATTGTTGCATATGCCTCTTTTATACTTTGCGTTTCAGCCGAAAGAAAAGTCGATTGCGCCGAGTCGATTGCGCCGATGCCGGTGGATCCAA
>JAIXNA010000057.1 GCA_020328135.1 Candidatus Endomicrobiellum dinenymphae | reverse complement strand
TTTAGCATCGTTTCTATCGCCGGTCGAAACAGGCTTCAAAACGCCTATACTTATAATGAAACTCCCTAAGCCGTATCTTGCAACTATAATAACAGGTAAATTAAACTTTTTTATTAAATCGCTCACATAAAAATTCTTTTTTAGAGGAACTAAAAGACCGCCTATGCCTTCAACTATAGTGAATTCATATTTATTTAGAAAATATTTTAGAGAAGTATATGCTTTTTTAAAATCGAATTGTTTGTTTTCAAGTATATACGCTCCATATGGAGACACGGGATTATCAAAAAATATGGGCGTTACTGCTTCGGGAGTTTCATTTATTTTTGCGGCTTTTATTAAAGCTTTAGCATCGTTTCTATCGCCGGTCGAAACAGGCTTCAAAACGCCTATACTTATCCCCTCTTCTTTAAAAGCCTCTGCAATCTTGCACGACACATAAGTCTTCCCAGCTTCTGTATCTGTTGCTGTTACAAATATTCCCTTATACATATCTCCTCACTCTCTGTGCTTTTTCTAAATGATTGGACAGAATTCTGTCCGATATTATTTAGAATACTTAATAAGTTTTGAAAAAGATTCAGCTTCCAAACTCGCTTTACCTACCAAGCAGCCATCAATATCAGGCTTTTTCATGAAAGCCGACACATTTTCCGGATTTACAGAAGCCCCATAGAGAATTCTAATCTTATCCGCAGCTTCTTTATACATTTTTGCATATACTTTTCTTATAAAAGCATGCACTTCCTGAGCATGGTTCGGCGTTACCGGAATACCGGTACCTACAGCCCATACAGGTTCGTAAGCTATAACCAGCGAGGTTGCCTGTTCAGTCGTGAGTCCTGCTAATCCTTCTTTCATATGTTTTTCTATGACTTGGAAAGTAACATTTGTTTCCATTTCTTCAAGGGTTTCACCTATGCACACTATGGGAATAAGACCCTCTGTCATAGCTGCTTTTATCTTTTTATTTACCGTTTCGTCAGTTTCGTCAAAATATTGTCTGCGTTCTGAATGGCCAATTAAAACGTAAGAACAACCAGTATCTTTTATCATCGCTGGAGAAATTTCTCCAGTAAACGCTCCCTTTGTCTCCCAAAAAAGATTCTGCGCGCCAATATTAATATTTGAATCTTTAGTTTCATTGTTTATAGCTTGAAGCGCTGTATAAGAAGGGAAAATCAAAATTTCAACATCTTTTACATCGGAAACCGCTTTTTTCAACGTTTTTATAACACTTAGAGATTCTGAAACGGTCTTATTCATCTTCCAATTTCCTGCCATTAACATTTTTCTAGATGTTTTGTCAGAATGATAATTTGTCTTAATCGCAGAAATATCGCTATCCGGTTTTATAACAGACTTACCTACAGCGCACGATAACATTGTAAAAACAAAAAAAACAGCTACAATAATCAATCTTTTCATTTTAATCCTTTTACATCATTTATTTTACTTCATTACGGCTAAAACACCAAGAATCCACACGAATTTCTTCACCATCTTCAGTATATCCACCCTTGAATGCGCTACTATCCTCTTCTTTAAAACAACACGTTCTTACAGAATCAACTCTGTATTCATTGTCATCGTCATCAAGTCATATAAAATTGTCCTTTTTGAATTATATTGTTTGTACGCAAACTTCCAATGCGGGCGCGTTCATATTCATAGATGGCATAGTAATTTTTGCGGTTTCAAAATTCATATTGATAATGTTTTAACTTGTACAATATTTCCTTACATTCTTTTATTGCATTCCGAAGACTCAAAAGCAAACATATCACAACTATTAACGCTAGCCGCACTCTTATTCTCTCTTTACATTATTTTTTTAGATCGTTTAATTTTCCAAGATTAAGTCAAGTTTTAAGTTTATCATTTCTGCATTCTTTTCTAATTTATCCAACTTAACTATAGTAGATCATAAAGCATTCTCTAACTACAAAGTCTCTTTGTGCGCAACTCGTAAATAAAAACATCTCCTCGATTCAAATTGCTAATGCAATGCCTATCGTTGTTTGCGAAAGTAGCAACATCGTTATCTCTTCTCTTTACCTATTCTGTTCATACCTCTTATTTTATACAACTAATTCTATGTCTGCAAATGCTCTTCGCGTTTTTGCCAAATCGTTTAAAAAATACCGAAAAATAATAAAATATTTATTCACTTTGAGTTTTAGCGACTTGTAGTTGCAATTCTGCTGCGATAGAGCGCGAGATAGAAAATGCCCTCAGCGGCAAGAATTTTTCCGTACTTTTGTTTTGTCTGACAAAAGTACGGAAAAATTCCCGACATGATACCTAATAAAATTTGGTATAATTATCTCGGGCTTGGGACTAAAAACAGAGAGAATCTAAAATGAACGCAATAATCGACATCTTTAGGAACAATCAAAATTAAACTTCTTTCAGAAAACGCCACTTTAACTGTAGCAAATTTTGTTAAACTTGCGGAAGGAACGAAAAAATTTACATATTCCAAAACAGGCAAGACAGCAAAGGAGATCCGCTGGAAACAAGCGCAGGCGGTCGTGATTACAAGTTTAAAGATGAAATAGATTTATCATTAAAGTTTGAAACCTGCTATCTTGGCAATGGCAAATGCAGGACCTAACACAAATGCCGCGGTTTTTTATAACAGGAGTTTCAACACCATGGCTTAACGGTAACCATACAATTTTCTGACAAGTTACCGAAGGATTAGATATAATAAAAAAATAGCAAGAACGGAAGTTGATTTCTCAGATAAGCCAATTGATCCCGTGTTGATTAAAAATGTAACTATCGAAGAAAGGAATCTCAATGAAAAGAGTTGTATTTATAACCGCTTCTGAAGTTTTTAGAGATGAGGAATATTACAAACCCAAACAAGCACTTGAAAACGCCGGCGTTGAAGTCATAACAGCAAGTACAAAAATCGGAGAGCTTATAGGGAAATTTGGTTTTAAAGCAACAAGCGCCCTTTTAATTGAAAAAGTTTCCTCTAACGACTTTGACGCAATAGTCTTTATCGGCGGAGGCGGAGCTAGCGTTTTTTTTGATAACGAATCCGCTTTAAATCTTGCAAACGATTTTTTCAAACAAGGGAAACCGACAGCTGCAATATGTATAGCAAGCGTAACGCTTGCAAATGCAGGAGTTTTGAAAGGTAAAAAAGCAACTGTCTTTGTTGATGGTAAGGAGTCTTTAGTAAAAGCCGGCGCATTATATACTGGAAAACCTTTAGAAATTGACGGAAACATTATTACGGCAAATGGTCCTGAAATTGCGGAGGATTTTGGTAAAGCTATTTTGAAAGCGCTTAGCTAAAAATAACAATCAAATAATCTTGAATAGATTATAAAATCGTCGCGCCCATCAGCTTTCATTCCATGCTAAATGCTCCAACAAATCCTAAAGAGTATGGCCAACCGAAACTATCTGTGACAAAACCTACGCCCCCCATTCCTGTGGCAATAACAAATAACACTGAGATATCTCAAGAAAAAACCATGAAAACTACACAAAGCTGTAGCCGAAATTTTTCTAGTAGCTGTATTAGCCGTAGCGAATACACCAAGAGTTTGCGCGCTGTAAATATAAAGAAACCTGAGGATCAAAAACATTACGTATAACCAAACATGCGCTAAAAGGAGCTTCCAAAAGAAAAACATAGAAAGCGAAGCAAATATCATACAAAGTACGCATGTCCCCTATGTATCTTGCCGTCAAAAAACTTATCTGTAGCTTTTTCTGAAGCCAAAACACCCGCTCTATACCGTACCAGCTATCTCAAAAGCTGCAACCATCCAGCCGGCATAAACAAGCGAAAGTCCTTTCCATTCTTTTAGTAATGTCGGTCCAATCCAAAATTGCAAAACGTAATGCGTAAACAGGAAAATTTGCTATTGCAAGTACCCAAATAACTTTATTTCTTACAATATTTATCAACAAACAAAGAAATATTTTTATAATATGGACTCAAAACTACTTTTTCAGGAGCAGTCATAAGAGCTGTTTTTAATGAAGAATCACAAAAGCAATGTCTCTCTCTCTCTGTCAGCTTTCCAGCTAAAGTTTTAATAACCCTTTTGCTGTTTGTTACATTTGCCGCAACGGTTGCAACTACAGCGTTATTTGTTACCTCCTCGCCTTCCTTCCAAACGTCAAAATCTGTCACGATAGATATATTTGCATAACACATTTCGGCTTCTCTAGCAAGCTTTGCCTCTGGAAATAATGTCATTCCAACTATTGAAAATCCTGCGTTTCTGTTTACTTCAGATTCTGCTTTTGTAGAAAACTGAGGTCCTTCAATACAAACGTATGTTCCGCCAAAATGATGTTTTATCCCAAGTTCATAAATGGTTTTGCGTATTAATTTTCTAATTTCTTCGCAAAATGGATATGCCATCGAAACATGGGCTACTATTCCTTTTTCAAAAAAGGTTGAAGGTCTGTTTTTTGTTCTGTCAAAAACTTGATCAGGAATAACAAAATCTTTCGGCTTCATATTCTCTCTTAAGGAGCCGCACGCTGTAAACGAAACTATCTGTTCCACACCCAAAGATTTTAACGCATACATATTAGCTCTCTGGTTGATTTCTGATGGATTCATGACATGTCCTCTGCCGTGCCTTGGCAAAAAAGCGCAAGACGTGTCGCTGATTGTTCCTGTAATTATCTTATCCGACGGCTTGCCAAAGGGCGTATCAATATTTTTTTCAACAACATTTTCAATGCCGTCTATTTCGTACAAACCGCTACCGCCAATAAACGCAATTTTTACTGGATTTCCTCTCATTTACTACTCCCTCTTTATTTTATTTAACCGCTAATACAGGTTCTATATCTATTATTTGCAACTGCGCTATTTTGCGGATGCTCTCGCCTATTATATCAATTTGAAAAGCTATATCTAAAGCGCTTTCAGATTGAAGAATCTTTGCAACTTTTGCCTTATTCCAAAACACACATTGCACCCTTCGGCTCCCTTTATGCGAAATTTTAAATTTTAAATGTTCATCTCTATTTCCAAAAACAGAAATTTCGGTTGACATTACCCCTTTTATACAAAATACAGGTTTTAAATTCCCCGCCCATAAGGTTTCGTTGCTTCCACTTGTTTATAAAAATCTACAACTATATCCGAAATTTTTAATTCACCCTCAATAAGAAGCGTGTTACCTACCACTGCTTCTTTTAAGTTTTTGTCGACCATGCTCAGAAATTCTTCTATTTTTGAATCTTCTAAAGTAAAACCTGCGCCTTGATTATGACCGCCATATTTTATAAAGATATCTTTTACGCTTTCAAGAGCTGCAACAACATCAAAACCGTCAACAGATCGCGCGGTTCCAGTAACTTTTCGACCATCGCTTATAAACAAAAACGCCGACTTTGAATATGTTTTTACTATTTGAGCCACTCCACTATACTAGTAGCACCATGTTCAAGATTTAACGCTTTAACTATTAGAACATTATAATTCTCAAGATTACACTGTTCTTTTAAAAAATGTTTAAATTGTTCCAAGTTTGCAAATTGCAAACATTTTCTATTTTCATTTAATTTAACTATATCAGAGTATAGATTTTTTCACCTGAAATATGTCTTTTGCCATAAGAAGTTGAGCAGATAACATTCCTCTTACCATACGACCTGAAGAATTTAATACAGTCGCAATATTCCACGAAACTAATTTTGCCGTAATATTTATGAATACCTTTTGAAAACAAGGCATCATCAAGCAAAAGGCCAAGACCCGGTCTTACATGACGATTTTTCCATTATCTTCAAATCCATTTTAACTATAATCCTGTTTTCATCTATTAACGGCATAGAGTCGGCAACTATACCGAGCAAACATAAATCAAGATTATTTTCAAAAAATTCTTTAATTACAATCTCTCTGTCTAATTTTTTGGCTTTGTATATTTTCTTTAAATAAGGATTGTGTAGGCTTTCGATGCCACCGTCAATAAATTGCTCGACTTTTTCAACAGTATCAATATCTCTGCCCACAAGAACTGAGGTAATCTTCGATATCAACGGTAAAGAAGAAGCAATTTTAGATACTTTTTTCAAAATTATTCTTAACTATTTTCCATTCTTTGTCCGCGGCGCTCATAATGTATGTCCTTTATTAATTTTATATTTCCATTTTTATTTTCAGATATTATGTACGCGACACACATTACAGAATTGGCTTCATCAATATGTTTTGAGGAATTGTACAAAAGCTCGGCAATAATCTCGCCTTTTTCAACATAATCATTTGTCTTCTTATAAAATAAAACACCTGCGGAATAATCTACGGTATCTCCCTTTTTCTCTCTTCTCGCGCCTATCAACATTTCAGCAATACCAATACTTCTTGTGTCCATCGATGCAATATAACCTTCTTTTGAAGCTCTTATTTTTATTGAATTTTTTGCTTTTGGTAATACATCGTCAGGATCGTCAATAACCTTTGGATTGCCACCCTGCATTTTAATCATTTGTCTAAATTTTTCCAACGCTTTACCATTACCAATCTGTTTTTGAGCGATGTCTTTTGCCTGCTCTAAAGTATCCGCTTTATTTGCGCCATAAATCATTAAAGAACAAAGAGACAAAGAAAGCTCTAATAAATCATTCTTTAAATTGCCTTTTAAAATTAAACAGGCTGTTGAAATTTTAAAAGGCAATTTAAAGAATGATTTATTAGAGCTTTCTTTGTCTCTTTGTT
>JAIXNA010000176.1 GCA_020328135.1 Candidatus Endomicrobiellum dinenymphae | reverse complement strand
TCTCCATCGAGTCTGAAAAAGAGAATTATGCCACATCGCAATAAGGCGGATAATACAGTTTTTTTCTCTGTTCTATTTCTATATTGTAAAATGAAATAAAATCGTGATTTTTTGCATGTTCTATTGCATAATGACGAGGGTTATTTGTTTGGACTATTACGTTTCCTTTTATGTCTCCTCTGCCACTGCGTCCCGCTACTTGGGTTATAAGCTGAAAAGTTTTTTCAACCGACCTAAATTCAGGAATATGCAAAGATGTGTCGGCATCTATAACGCATACTAAACTTACCCTAGGAAAATCAAAACCTTTAGCTATCATCTGCGTGCCAAGCAATATGTCATATTCATCGTTTTTTACGCCGTTATATGCTTTGGCATAATTCTCTTTTGAAGATGCGGTATCTCCATCGAGTCTGAAAATTCTTGCATTTCTAAATAATTTTTTCAGCTCGCCTTCAACTTTTTGAGTCCCTGTACCAAAAACCGTTATTTCTTTGCTTTTACAAACAGGACATATTATAGGCAGAGATTTTGTTTCACCGCAGTAATGACACTTGAGCGAGTCTGGATTTCTGTGAAAAACCATTGAGATAGAGCATTTCGGACACTGATATACGCTCCCACATTTTTTGCACATAATTGCCGGAGAATATCCTCTTCGGTTTAAAAATACAATTATCTGTTCTTTTTTTGCTAAAGTTTTTGATATTGCATCTACTGTTTCAGAAAGAAGCAAACTTGGCTTAACTATTCTGTTTTTTAATGAAATAACATTGACTTCCGGCAATTCTCTTTTGTCTATACGTTCGTTTAGCTCTATCAAACGAATTTTATTTTCAAGAGCGTCTTTATAACTTTCAAGCGACGGGGTCGCAGAACCAAAAATCACCGCCGCATTATGATAATTCCCACGCCATTTGGCTATTTCTCTGGCATCGTAAGCAGGTTTTTGTTGTTGCTTATAAGCATGTTCGTGTTCTTCATCTATGATTATAAGACCAAGATTCTCAAACGGAGCAAAAATTGCAGACCTTGCTCCGATCATTATCTTTATTTCACCGGTTTTTGCTTTTGAAAACAACTTATATTTTTCAGTATTTTTGATACCGCTGTGCCATACGCCGACATCTAATCCGAATCGCTTTAGCATAACATATACAAATTGCGGCGTAAGAGAGATTTCAGGAATGAGCATTATGGCGCTCTTATTTTGTTTTAAGGCATATTCTATCGTGCTCATATAAACTTCAGTCTTGCCTGAAGCTGTTACGCCATGTAAAAGAAAAGAAGCATAAACATTCTTTTCTAAAGTTTCGTTTATCAAATTTACGGCATTAACTTGCTGTGTATTTAGAATTGGAACATGTTTTTCATTAGTTATTTCTTTAGCGAGATTTTTATTTTTTGTAATTCTTTTCGGAGGTTTCATGGAAATAGGAATAATTGATGCCAAAGCCTCGCCCAAAGAACATACATAATTCTTTGAGATATACTCCGCAAGATTCATCGTTTCTTGTGTTATAAGAGGGTCGGTATCTATCGCTTCAACAATCTTTTTCAACTTTGTGAGATTAAAGTTTTCAAAATTTTGATTGATATCTTGGTAAGAAATAGCATATGCAACTAAAGTTCTATTACGGAAAGAAATTTTAACTCTTTTTCCTACTACAGTTTCCGAATTTACACAATCTGGCGGCAAATAGCGAAAAGTCGTCTTTAAGGGAATAGGAACTGCAACTTCCACGACTCTCATATTTTACCTGTTTCTAAAAAATGCATAACTTTTTTCATATCTCCCCAAACGAACTTTTTTAAACTAGGGTTTCTAAGAAGAGCGGCAGGATGGTATGTCGGTATAAGTTTTATACCATTATATTCTTTTACAGCGCCTCTTATCTTACTAATAGATTCTCCATTATTTAGAAGTCCTTTTGTTGAAGATGCGCCTAAAGTTACAATAATTTTGGGTTTAATAATACCAAGCTGCATGTCTAGATAATGCCTACAAACTTCCATTTCCTCCGAGGTAGGAGGTCTGTCGTTTGCGCGTTTTTCAGGGTTAGAGGGATCTATCATGGGATGGCATTTTACTATATTAGCGATATAAACAGTTTCTCTCGTTTTCCCCATTGCTTCAATAACCTTTGTTAAAAGCTGACCTGCTCTCCCAATGAAAGGCTCGCCTTTGTGATCTTCATCATAACCAGGACCTTCGCCAATAAACATCAAA
>JAIXNA010000175.1 GCA_020328135.1 Candidatus Endomicrobiellum dinenymphae | reverse complement strand
CAGAAATACCCGTAGTATCGTGCGTAGGCCATGAAACTGATTTTACGATAGCCTACGCACGATACTACGGGTATTTCTGAATTGAAGATTTATGGTCTTTTAATGCAGAGTCTGTAGCAAGAGCAATATTCGATTCAGAAATACCCGTAGTATCGTGCGTAGGCCATGAAACTGATTTTACGATAGCAGATTTTGTTGCAGATATGAGAGCTCCAACGCCATCGGCGGCAGCCGAAATGGTTTTAAGAAAAAGAAGCGATATTAAAAGCCGTTTAGAAATTTTGCAAGATTCTCTTAATAGCGCTGTTAATTTACTTCTTGACGACTGCGCTAAAAAACTTGATAGATTGATGTCGTCTAGAGCATTGTTAAAACCACGCCTGATATATGAAGACAAGATATCTTATGTTGACGAAATGAATACTCGTCTTTTAAATAATATTCGCAGACTTTACGAAACAAAATCAGAAAAATTAAAAGATATTATGCATAAATTAGATATAGTGTCGCCGTTATCTGTTTTAGAAAGGGGTTTTTCAGTTTGTTTTGACTCTAATAACAAAATAGTTAAGAATTCAAAAATTGTTAATGTCGGAGATAATATAAGAATCAAACTTGCGTCAGGCAGTTTGAATGCAGAGGTAAAAAGTCATGACTAAAAAGCATATGACATTTGAAAAATCTTTAGAAAGGCTTGAGACTATAGTATCAGAAATGGAAAATGCCGCTCCGGATTTGGATAAAGCTTTGGCTTTGTTTGCCGAAGGCGCAGAACTTGTAAAGTTTTGTTCTGCGAAATTAAGCGAGACAAAGAAAAAAATTGAAATTATAACTTCTCCGGAAGCGTAGCCAACCAACTTTATATTAATACATTAATAGATGCAATGCTAGACTTACTGACAAAAAGCAACAGCTCATTCCTTTTGTCAGGAAGTCCAACGATACAACGCGCTATTTTTGAGCTAACCCTACGGACACGTCTTTTTGGTAAATTTTGTCTGTTTTATTTGGTTAATATGTTTAAATATTACCTCTCATAAAACAGACAAAATTTCCTCTGGAATTTAAGCGGCGCGATTGTATCAGTATAAGATTGGTTATGGGATTATTTAAGGAGTGGTATTTTGCAAAAAAAAAATGGGTTAAAAAAGTATCTTGCTAAAAAAGCAGAATATGTAAATGCGGCGTTAAAGGAGTTTTTGCCTAAGGACAATTCTATTATTTCTCAAGGTATGCGTTACAGCGTTTTGGCCAGCGGCAAAAGACTTCGCCCGATGTTTGTTATTTTGGCAGCAGAACTTTTTGGCGGTAAGGCTAAAGATGTTTTGCCTGCCGCGTGCGCAGTTGAGTATTTGCATACTTATTCTTTAATACACGACGATTTACCTGCCATGGACAATGATGATTTACGCAGAGGTGTGCCTACAAATCACAAAAAATTTGGCGAGGCAGCGGCTATTTTGTGTGGCGATGCCTTGCTTACAGAATCTTTCAATCTTATAACCAAATCAAAAAGCAGCGAAAAAAATATAAATGAAGCGATCAAAATTCTTGCTGTTTACAGTGGACATAAAGGCATGATAGCTGGGCAAGCTGAGGATACGCTTGAAACAGGAAAATGGAACGAAAAAAATAAAACACTATTAGAACAAAAACTAAGATTTATACAGTTTCAAAAGACAGCAGCATTAATAGTTGCAAGTTTAAAAATGGGAGCTGCGCTATCTTCCGCTGATAAAACAGGGTTAAAAGCGCTTGAAACATACGGAACAAACATAGGTATAGCTTTTCAAATTACGGATGATATTTTAGACGTATATGCTGACAAAAAATTGTTAGGCAAAAAAGGCAGCGATGCAGAAAATAATAAACTTACGGCATTGTCTTTGTATGGAAAAGAACTGGCTGAAAAGAAAGCGGACGAGTATATAAAAAAAGCCAAAAAAGCAATTTCAATTTTTGGCAGCAAGTCTGAAATATTCGTTCAACTTGCAGATTATATGGCTAACAGATCATACTAGTCGTTCCCTCGCTCCTTGCAGGAGAGCGCAGGGAACGACTAGTATGATCTGTTAGCCATATAATCTGCAAGTTGAACGAATATTTCAGACTTGCTGCCAAAAATTGAAATTGCTTTTTTGGCTTTTTTTATATACTCGACCGCTTTCTTTTCAGCCAGTTCTTTTCCATACAAAGACAATGCCGTAAGTTTATTAGTTTCTGCATCGCTGC
>JAIXNA010000174.1 GCA_020328135.1 Candidatus Endomicrobiellum dinenymphae | reverse complement strand
TAATTACAATGTGGCAAAGACAATAGATTTAAATACAAGCGTGTTTTATTCAAGTCTTTACGGCAATCGTAATACAAACGTTTTGGTAAGATTTACGCAGGACGAAGACGTTTCTGAAATAAGTCATGGAGACGAATTAGATAAACATATGTATCCCTGCCTTGCGATAAGTTTGTATTGGTTAGTAGGTTGAAGATAATAAATGATATATGATACGTTAGAACTACAACAATAACATTGCTTTTCTGAGTGTTGTTGAAGATAACAACAAATGATATGCGATATGTTTGTTATAGAACCAAGCAAACTATAAAGAAGCTTATGTCTATAGGAAAATATAAGGTAGAAGTTATCCCCCCATAGCGCCAAATTTAACAAAGAATTACTATTGCTTCTAAATGTAGCTGGTTTTACAGATATGCGTATCCATACAAAAAGAATACTTAAAAGCTGCATACTTCCCGCAAAGAACGATAAAACAGATTGGTTTAGCTACTCTGTGTGTTATTAAATACGAACAAAAGGTTGTAAATTTAATTAGAGACTATCAAGGTGCTTGGCGACAATTTCGACAAGTTTTTGACTATGTAATAAAATTGTGTATAATAAGAGCGATGGCTTGCAAAATATATTGCAGAATATTGTTTCTAAATTAATAAATATGATGGATTGTTTAGAAGAAAATCCTGTAAAAGAATAAATTGTTTCATACTAAAATTTAACAGTAGAAACGGCAAATTCAAGTTGCTAATGCGGTATTAGAGCTAAAAATATCTTTTAGGCGTGAAGTAGCCAAGATGTTTTCGAAGAAATTCTCCTACAAATGGCAATGGCAAAACTGCGATGCTATGCCGGATGAGTATATTGTTGTTTGTGGGAAAATGGCAGAATTTGAAATAAAATAGAACCGAACTGTTATGATGTCTAGAGTATTATTGTGCTAAGCGCGGGCATATTACAAAGGAGATTGAGGCAAGATGAGCCTTTGAAAGGCAAGATATTAGAATTTGCTCTTGATGTTATCGATGAAAATCGTACTTGTTGTAATGATAATCAACTATTAAATACAATAGCGGAAAAATTAAAAGCAGCGCCAATTAAATGAATATGAATACCATATTATGATTGAGGTGTTATTATTACATAAAAGGTTGGGAGCGTAAAAAGGGATTTTTTAGTGGGCAGAAAAAAATATATTTGAAACATTCGTGCATGAAAAGAGTTAATGAGTTGCTTGAAAAGCTAGATAGATAAGATTATGCGCAGTAAGCACGCCGACTTTGTTGTTGATTTGCAATAAAAACTTGCAATTTGCTTACAAAATGGGTGAAATTATGTATAGAATCAAATCTATCTAATTACGGATGCAAGATATGGTTTGGTTTCTGCTGGCACGAGACTGTTTTTGTACAGTAAGACTAAAACAAGACTAAAAAATAAAAATGACGATGGTTGATAATGCTTGAATGTGAGCGCGCTTTTTTGTTGCGCAAAGTCCCCTCATAGTTGGATAACAAACGCCGACGTAGCTCAGTTGGTAGAGCAATTGCTTCGTAAGCAATGGGTCGTAGGTTCAAGTCCTATCGTCGGCTGCTCCGAACGTTGATATGTTTGGCGAGCTTGCTTCCCCTCTTGAAGGTTTTCTGTCTGAGAACAAAGACGTCTCTAAAACCAAAATTATTTTTGAAGAAAAAAACTGAAAGCTATCTTTTGCCAAATAAAAAAATAAACAATATGATGATTGAAATCAAACATTAAAGATATTGGAGACGAAAACGTTAAAGAACGTATTTTTGAACTTTTTATGTGATAAAATTGAAAGGCATTAGTTTAGATTTGGTAATAGTAAAGGAATAATTAAATTGCATAAAGGAACTATAGTCAACTATGATAATAGAATCGCGGTCGTTATAATGACGGCATACACAATGGGCGGTTAGACAGAAGAGACTGAGAAAGAAAGTATTTTTGATTGTATAATTAAGCCTTTTGAAATACGAAAAGCTTTAAATACTGCCAAAAGGGTGGAATTAAAATCTTTAGTTGATAAAGAAAAAGTTGCTGTTATAGTAGCAGACGTKRCAAATTTAAAAACTTTGCAATGTAAAATGTTTAACAATGGATATGATGTTTTGGTTTTTCAAGAAACAAACGCTTTTTATGATTCTAAGATTGATTTTAAATTTGCAATGTAAAATGTTTAACAATGGATATGATGTTTTGGTTTTTCAAGAAA
>JAIXNA010000056.1 GCA_020328135.1 Candidatus Endomicrobiellum dinenymphae | reverse complement strand
AGATGGCGCAGCATTACACGATATTTTAAAAGTAATAGACAGTTTAAATGCAGACGTAGAGGTTTTAATATATCCGGTAAGGGTGCGCCATCTTGCGAAGTAACAATGCCAATCCTATTTACAACATCTGGAATTAGAAGGGCTTTTTGACGAAAGCGTAAAAAAAGTGATTCCAGATGTTGTAAATAGGATTGGCATTGTTACTTCGCAAGATGGCGCAGCATTACACGATATTTTAAAAGTAATAGACAGTTTAAATGCAGACGTAGAGGTTTTAATATATCCGGTAAGGGTGCGCCATCTTGCGAAGTAACAATGCCAATCCTATTTACAACATCTGGAATCACTTTTTTTACGCTTTCGTCAAAAAGCCCTTCTAATTCCAACTTTTTTTTTAATTGCTCGTAAGCTTCATACAGCTCGCCCTTACCGTGTTGCTCCATGTGATTTACAATTATTTGATAATCGCCGCTCTTAGGGTAAGAACTAACTCTGCCATAAACTAAAGCTTTCATTCCGTCGTGAAGAGCAAATTTTAAACCTACATTTACATTTTGAAACATTACCGCTTTTATTTGGGCATTTGCGTCTTTAACACTGAAATACATATGCCCGGAATTATAAAGTTTAAAATTTGAGATCTCGCCTTGTATCCACACAGCGGGATAAGAATCTTCCAAAACGAGTTTTATTTCATTACTTATCTGAGTAACAGTATATATAAGTCTGCCGTCATTGTTTTTAAACTCTTCAAACATTTATACATCCTTAAAACGCGCTTTTGGTCGGGTAAAACATATAAAAATATTTTACGATTACGACGAGAGTAATCCCTATCTCTCCTCCCTCCCGCCATCCTCCAACAAAACGCCCAACCGCTAACCCTTCCACTCAAGATGGAAGAAAAACAAAGGAAGAGTCGATGGGAAAGGCAAACAACATGAATACTTCGTTGCGCCAAGTATAACGAACAAGATGTTTGACAAAATATGTATTTTTTCGCGCGTCGGCTACGTAAAGAAACGCAAACTCAAAAGAAACTACTTAGCGATATCTTGCGCGCGAATTTCGCGTATTACTGTAATTTTAATCTGTCCCGGATATTCAAGATCCTGTTCAACTTTTTTAGCTATATCATGGGCCAAAACCTGCGCCTGCTTATCGTCAATATTTTCAGGTTCTACAAGTATTCTAACCTCTCTACCGGCTTGTATTGCATAAGCCATTGAGACCCCACGGAATTCTCTTGCAACTCTCTCAAGCTTCTCAAGACGTTTGAGATAATGCTCAACAGACTCCCTTCTTGCGCCGGGCCTTGCCGCGGAAATTGCATCTGCCGCAGCTACAACAAAAGCTTCGGGACTTACAGGAGCTTCTATACCTTCGTGATGCGACAAAATTGCATTTATCATCTTTGGAGATTCGCCATATTTTTTAGCTACATCGGCAGAAATCTGATGATGGGTACCCTCGACTTCATGGTCAACAGCTTTGCCTATATCATGAAGCAGCGCGGCTTTCTTGCAAAACATTACATCAAGTCCAAGCTCGCCAGCTATAGCGCCCGCAAGCCATGTAACTTCTAACGTATGTTGTAGCTGATTTTGACCGTAAGAAGTTCTATATTTCAATTTGCCAAGTAATTTAATAATTTCAAGATTAATGCCCGGAACACCAGCATCAATTGCAGCTTGTTCTCCAATTTCTCTTAAATGTTGATTCATTTCTTTTTTCACTCTTTCAACAACTTCTTCAATTCTTGCGGGATGAATTCTACCATCGGCAATCAATTTTTCCAAGGCAATTTTTGCTATTTGCCTTCTTACGCCGTCAAAAGCAGAGACAGTTATAGCTTCCGGAGTATCGTCAACTATTAAATCGACACCAGTCGCTTGTTCAAAAGCTCTGATATTTCTGCCCTCTCTGCCTATAACTCTTCCTTTGATTTCATCATTAGGAATTTGGACCGTCGAAGTAGTAATATCCGCCGTGTGATCTGCAGCAACGCGCTGTATTGCAATAGAAAGAATTTCTTTAGATTTTTTATCAGCATTTTCGCGAGTTTCTTGTTCTAGTCTTTGGGCTAATATCGCCGCCTCTTGCCTTGATTCTTTTTCCATTTCATTGATAAGAGTTTTCTTCGCTTCCTCTCTTGTCATACCCGAAATTTTCTCGAGAGCTTTTCTATTCTCTTCTTTTATTTTATCGATTTCGGAAAATTTGACGGCAAGAGATTGTTCTTTTATCGAAAGATTTTTTTCCTTACCGGTTAAATCTTTTTCTCTTCTGTCAAGAGCGTCTATTTTACGATCTAGATTCTCTTCTCGCTGATTTAATCTATTCTCCACACTTTGAACAGACTGTTTTCTTTCCTTTATTTCCTTATCAAACTCTTTTCTTTCTCTATCAACTATTACTTTCGCTTCCAAAAGAGCTTCTTTTGACTTTGTTTCAGCCATCATTTTCGCTTCTTTTATAATTCTTTCAGAAATTTGCTCTGTTGATTTAGCATTTATTTTTGCATAAATAAGACGCAAACCATATCCTGCTGCCAATGCCGCTAAAGCGGTAATAACAATCGCTGTAAAGTTTCCCATCTATCCGCTCCTTAATTTTTAATAACTTGTATGATCCTTTTTTCGGTAATAATCGCGCCAACTGGAAGGTCATGTTGCGCGGTTGGAAGTTTGTCTGTAATTTGAAAGTCATAAGCAAGGCCTACTGTTTTATTTATCGGCATACGTTTAAGCCATCTGTCATAGTGACCTTTGCCATAACCTATTCTGTGTCCATTAACGTCAAAAGCTATCGCCGGAATAAAAGCCAAGTCAACATCGTTTTTTGTTATGGTATCGTCAGGGTTTATTTCCGGCTGCCTTATGCCGTAAACGGACTGATTTGCATCTTCAAGTCTTGCAATCTTAACAACCTGCATCTTTACATCTCCGACAATCCCTATTGCTGGAACAGCAACAATTTTTCCTTCTTCAATAGCCGACTTTACCATAAAATCAGTTATAACCTCAGAACCATAGGACAAGTAAAACAATACTATTTTTGCTTTTTCGTACGCAGAAAATTTTTTAATTCTGGCAAGAATACTGTCGCTGTAAACTGTCGCTAAAACCGGGTCAATTTTGTTCCTTAAAGACAGAAAATCAAATCTTACCTTTCTTTTTTCTGATTCCAAGTAATCGCTCACGAACTCTCCTCTCATAGCCTTCTTTTGTCGGCGTGTAAAACTCAACTGGATCAGTCCAATAGTCTTGTTCTACATAATGTTCTTCAAAATCATGAGGGTATTTGTACCCTTGCCCATGCCCAAGCTCTTTGCCATCAAGATTTGCATCTTTTAAATGATCAGGAACATTTCTCACTTTACCATTTTTTACTTCTGACAAAGCATTCTCAATAGCCAAATAAGAAGCGTTAGACTTGGGGGCGCAAGCCGCGTAAACTGCCGCTTGGGCTAAAATAATTCTAGCTTCCGGCATACCCACAAATTCAATTGCGCTAAGAGCAGAAACCGCTAATGTTAGCGCCATTGGATCTGCTATACCCACATCTTCAGAAGCGCAAATTATGATTCTTCTCGCAATAAATCTCGGATCTTCCCCAGCTGCAAGCATTTTTGCCATCCAATAAACCGCTGCATCAGGATCAGTTCCGCGCATTGATTTAATGAATGCAGAAATGTGATCGTAGTGGGCATCTCTGGAACGGTCGTACAAAACAGCTCTTTTTTGCATCGACTCTTGAGCTACCGCAAGATCAAAAGTTCGCGCGCTTTTCTCATCAACTTTTGTTGAAATAACCCCTATCTCAAGCGCGTTTAGAAGTTTTCTCGCATCGCCTCCGGCATTTAAAATCAAATGCCTTTTTGCTTCATCTGACATTTTAACTTTATAGTTCCCAAGTCCCCTTTCTTTATCGCGTAATGCCAATTCCATTATTGACAAAAGAGCTTTTTTTGATAAAGGATTAAACTCAAAAACCGTACTCCTTGAAATAATAGCTGCATTAATATAAAAAAACGGATTCTCTGTCGTTATGCCTATCAACGTTATCGCTCCTCTTTCAACGTCAGGCAACAACGCATCCTGCTGAGAACGGTTAAAATGGTGAATTTCATCGAGCATAAGAATAGTCTTTTTGCCAGACATCTCCGCTCTTGCTTTAGCCGCATCTATTATCTTTCTGATATCGGCAATACCTATTGTTACTGCATTTGCTTCTTCAAAATACGCTTTTGTTTTTGAGGCTACAATTCTTGCAAGCGCGCTTTTGCCTGTTCCGGGAGGGCCAAAAAAAATTACAGATCCTAAATTATCAGCCTCTATTGAACGTCGTAAAAGTTTATCGTCTCCAACAATATTATCCTGCCCCATAAATTCTTCAAAATTCTGAGGCGCCATTCTTGCAGCTAATGGTTTATTCTTTTGATTTGCTGTATTTTCAAGAAAATTTGTCTGTTTCATAATAAAAAAACCCGCAGTGCCGTTAGTCTTAACCGATTTAAAGCCCTGTTTTTTAAGTGGGACACAAGGGGCATAAGCCCGACTGTTATTCCCTAAAATAGACTTGTAGGAATAAACCGATTAAAACATCGCCAACACTGCAGGTTAAACGTAAAAATATTTCAATTTATATAATTGACCTCGTCTAGCTGTCTAATAATATCTTGAATTTTCTTTTCATAATTATTTGAAATACTTTCCTGTGAATCTTTTAATTTAAGCAGCTCTGCCGCAAGTTTTACAGTTGTCAAAGCCGCTATTTTCTGCGTGTCGGGGACGTTAATATTTTCACTTCTTACTTCCATCCACTGCTCGTTTACAAAATTTACTACTCTGTTAAGATTTAATTCATCTATATTGTCTATATTAAGTTCTATGTCCCTGCCCATAACTCTTTCACGGGTTGTAGCCATGATCACGAAACCTTTGCCGTATCAATTTTTTTTATTATTCTCTCAATTTTTGTAACAGCTTCATCGGCATTTCGCCTAAGAACCAAGTACTCTCCAGCCTGTCTTCTACTGCGTTCACTTTCTTTTCTTAGATATTCAATCTCTACTTTCAATTTATGATTCTCATCGCTAAGTTTTTTTAGCCTCTCTGTTGCCTTTTTAACCATTGTAGCTAAAATCTCAATGTTTCCCATACCTTTATTCTATAATTTGCCTATAGGATTGTCAATGTGTTAATGCGCTGTAGAATATATCACACAACATAAATCGCGCGCGATAGTTATATCCGTATCGCTCATAAGTTTATCTGCGCTTCTAAATTTAGAAGTATTGTACGATTGATAGATGGCAATGCATCCCGCTTTGCCATTGACTGTTGTTGCCGATGTCAATGTTGCTGTACATCTTGCTTTCTTTTTGTTTGTCTTGCGCGTCTTTGTACTTTCTTTAGACAATATTTTTCTTTCTAAAATTATGTTTGAGTCTTGATCTCTAGATCTCTAGAGAATGGTATATGGTATAAGCGCTTTTCGCGTATTTCGTCAAAGCAATAGTTAAGAGGGTTAAAGAGGACTGATTTGGAAAGGCTATTTATAAAATTATGATCTTCGGTATTCTTAAAACTCTTAAGCAAATTATGACCATCCTTATTCTCATGCACATAAACCCTCACAAAATTTGTAATATTTTTATCACCATCGAATGTCGCTTCCATAATACGAGAGGCACCATAATTCTGCAGTTTTATATCAGTTGTCTTTGAGTGCCCTTTTATCGCGTCAATCAGCTCTTGTGATATTTTATCTGGTGGTAATGGCTCATTGCTCATTGTTGTATACACCTTCATCCTCGTCAGTTGCTTCCTTATGTCAGTTGACGTCCCTGATGATGACGATGATGACGGCGTTGATGGACTGCTGCTGATTGGCGCTGATGGACTGCTGCTAACGCTACTGTCTGACGGCGACTCGCTCCGATGACTACCGTCGTCGCTGCTTGAGTCTGCGCTCCTCCGATGATTGCCTCCGCCTGCTGGTACTGCTGGCGACGCTGTTTGTGGTGTTGCAGGCGCTGATTCTGCGCTAATGGTTGTGGCGGGAACTGCGGCTGTTGTTGGGGTTGCGGGTACTGCGCGACTGTTGCTGTTTGCGCTCTGTTCATTGCGCCGCCGCCAACTCCTGCTCCTAGTCCTGTTCCTGTCGGTCCTCCTATTCTGCCTCCGCCTGCTGGCGGCGCTGTTGGTGGTGTTGTTTGTGTTGTTGGGGGAAGACCCGGGACAACGCCGCCAAAACCTAGTTGTCCTGCTTGGCCAGAATAAGCGCCCGTTGCACGACCTATTGGCTGCGATGGTGTGAATAATAATAATCCTTGTTGGCCGGGGAATAGTGGTGGGGAAAAAACATTATCAAAACCTTGCGCTTGTGGTTGCTGTCCAAAGTTAAAATCATAGGTATCAGAATCAAGACGATATCCAATACGTTTCTCAAAATCAGCTATAGTTGCATCAAACTGCTCCGCTTTCTTCCTAGTAAACGCCTTCGCTGGCATCTTTTTACGCGTATGACACGTATGTGGCGACTGTTGTGATGGCGCTTGTGTTTGTGTAGCTGTGTCTTTTCCGTTGTAGCGCTGCGACAGTTGCCGCTGCTGTTCCGCCGTAAGAGGATATTCCTTTCCATTAACAAGAACAGAGGACGGCACTTTTCTTGCTGTGTACCCGGGCCAGCCTCCATCGTTGTTGCCCCAGCCTGCTGGTACTGCTGGCTGGGGCAAC